>JAAYIE010000061.1 GCA_012744275.1 Desulfobulbaceae bacterium | reverse complement strand
TGGGGCTTCCACAGGATTCTGGCACTGGGCTGCCATTCACTACCGGTGTAGTCATTATGCTCGTATTTGGTGCCCAGAGTCAGCAGGAGCCGGTCTGGAACAAGGCTGATCTCATCTTGGATAAAGGCGCTGTAGAGGTTGTCCTGCCGATCTTTGAGCTGAACTTGAAACTTCTCATCAAAATCACCCCACACAGACCGATACCCCAAACCAAAGGTCAGATTGTTCCGATCACCCAACGGGGTTTCGTATTGTATATCCAGATCCAGGGTTTCAAAATCGAGCTGATAGAAATGCTCATCCCGGTTGCTGAAGTCATAGTACGCCTTGAAGGTAAGCGCCTTCCCTTCCCCGAAATCCTTATGGATCCGGCCAAGGATATTGGCCCCCTTGTTGAGGGAGTCGTCAATGCTGTTCCCAATAAAATAAGGAGGATCCTGTTGCCAGTGAAAAGAAGTACGTTGCTCGCCCTCTTTGCGGTAGGCATCTCCCTGAAGCGTCCATTCCAGGCCCTGAGTAGCCTCGCCGTCAAAACGGAACCCTGTTTGCAGGGGCCGCCACTCATCTTCCGCGCTTTTACTGCTCTCATACATACTGTTACTGCTATAGCTGTCGTAGCTCACATAAGCCCGGCCATAGGTGTTGTCACTAATTTTTGCGCCATAGCGGCCTGCAGTGCTGAAGAGCTGATTGCCGCCCCCAATACGCACCAGGCCCCCCTGGGTGTGTTGGGATTTTTTTGTAATAATATTGATGACGCCGTTCACCGCATTAGCGCCCCATAGGGTACCGCCAGGCCCACGGATAACCTCGATGCGATCCACATCTTCCAAAAGTGTATTTTGCATATCCCAGAAGACGCCGCTGTAGGCAGGTGAGTACACCGAGCGACCATCAATGAGCACCAAAAGCTTGTTGGAAGTGTAACCGGCAAACCCTCTGGTCGAAACCGACCATTTGTTGCTGTTGATTTTGGCAACCTGCACTCCTGGTGCCATGCCCAGTACATCGGGCAGGGTTGTAGCCCCGGAACGTCGGATATCTTCCTGGGTGATGACAAAAATCGCTGCAGCGGCATCGAGAAGCGGCTGCTCTTTTTTTGCCACCGACGTTACTGTGATGGACATGAGCTGTGCAATATCCAGATCCAGATACTCATTAGCCAGATACTCACGGCCTTGGTGTGCCGCTGCCAGACCGGGCAAACAGACCTGAATAGCCGTAGCCAGAGCAAACAACGTGTAGCGTTTCGTTCTCATGGATTCTCAATTCAAATCAGTAAAATCGCAGAAAGTTATTGAATACATATTCGTAGCAAAACCGCTGATGGATAGCAAGAAAATAGCAGATGAAAAAGAGTGAAATTCCACGACTATATCATGCCATACAAATACTTAACAACATCGGTCCTGGTGATGATGCCGACCACCTTGCGTCCTGCCACCACCGGCAGATGACCGATGTTTTTATGCACCATCAGATGCGCAGCCTCACGCACCGTTGCATCCGGAGCAATGGTGAGCACATTGCGCTGCATAAAGGCCTTGACCGGATGATTTTGCTGCTTGTGCAGCGTCAGCTTCTTCAAATCCCAGAGCACCACCACTCCTGCAAGTTGACCATCCTCCTCCACCACCAGCCCGCGGATACCTTTTTCCTCCATAAGGCTTTCCGCCTCGTGCAGAGGCGTATCAGCAGTGATGCTGGTCACCGGGGAGGACATCATTTCACTCACCAGCGGGCCGGCACCAGATTCCCTGTACAGGGCCGTCAGAATCTGTTCGCGGATGGCCGCTGCATTAGCCGCCCCCTCCGGCACCAAGGCAGAACCGGCTCCAGGATGGCCACCACCATCAAAATCCTGCAAAATTACACGGACATCAATACCAGGTTCCTTACTTCTGCCAATAATAAAAAAACTTCCTGACGAATTCTCAAACACCACAAAAACTGCATCCGCATCAATGATACGAGCGTAAAGCTGGACAACCGCCGCCAGTTTCACATGCTGTTCAACCCGGACAATGCCGATGCCCACGCGCCTGCCGTTAACCTGGTATTGCCGTGCTCCACGCATCAGTCGATAAAGCACTTTTTTCTGTTCCTCGCTGTAGGCTACATGGAGGAAATCTACTACAAGTTTCAAATCTCCACCCTGATCCAGAAGAAAAGCGGCACTGCGCAGGTCTTCAGACGTGGTCCGGTCAAAGGTGAGCTGACCGGTATCTTCATAGAGGCCCAAAAGAAAAAGGGTGGCCTCATGTGGGTTGACCGCGATTTTGCGTTCCTGAATCACCCGGAGAAGCAGGGTGATCGTGGCCCCAACGGGCTCCACACAGGACCAGGTAGGTACTATATCCCCTTGCTGCTCGTGATGATCCCACAGATCGATTTCGGCTTGACTGCATTCTTTTAAAATCGCTCCGTCTTCCAAGAGCTTCCATTGGTTACAATCACAAATTGCCAGCCTGCGCACGGCTGCAGGTTCAATTTGCAGCTCCCGAACCAGCTTGAAGGCAGTTTTATGCAGGGCCAAAAAATGCTGCACATTAGGTTGCAGGGATTTGGGACAGAGCGCCACCATGCCCGGATAGACTAAGGTGGCGGCGACGATGGAGGAAAGGGCGTCAAAATCAACACCCTTGTGGGTTACAGCAAGCTGCATGAACGAATTACCCGGTCTTGATGATTGAGTTCAGCATGATTCCAGCAAATATCTGCACAAACAAAAAAGGTTTTGTCTCGGGCGCAGTCTCTATTGTATCAGAGACAACGGTCAGCAATGCAAGACCTTCTTTATGCTGGTCAAAAAGGAGCATGAGTTTCGCAGGAGGCTGCGTGGATACGCCCTATCCCGCGCCACTCTTTCCTGACGCCGGCTATACGCTATACGCACGCAGGACACCACCATCCTATCACGCCAGTTCCACCGCCTCCCGCTGGGCAAGCTTAATGCTCCGGTGGTTAAAAATACCATGACATTGTCCGTCTTACCCCGCCCTTTCCAAGAAAAACAATACAAGCTTCCGGCCTCAGCTTGAAATAATCGTTCTGCTCCGACTGGCCTCTACAGCAAAAACCGTCAGCAGGCATCCTTATACAGTCTTCTGATGCTCTACCATAGTCGTCCACCTCCATTATCGTTATTTAAGCAGCATGTACATAGAAGTGGAATTACCAATCCATGCCGCAATTTACATAAGTTTTTGCCAATAATCAGGGACAACAGGAGTTAATACACGGCGCGTTAAAGGGCCCACACAGTTTTGAATTTGTCCTAAAAATACCTGACTGAGGTTTTTTCCCCTGTTTTTATTCTAAAATATCTGCTAGATGCCTTGCATTAATATTCATTATGATTTTTATTTACCACCCTGATATGCGAAAACATTGCTTACCACTTTATCTTTTTACCATCATGTTGACTGGCTGCACTAATGACAGCAACTGTCTGCAAAGCCTGCGCCACAAGTGTCTGGACTGCCACAGAGCTGCCACCACCTGCGCCAAACTTGGTGCCAGCCAACAGCAGTGGTTGCAGACCATTGATGCCATGATCGCCCTGAAGGCCAATATTTCCGCCCAAGAACGCACAGCTCTGGCGAGCTGCCTCAGCCGGGCGGATTCCCTGGATATTCTCCAATTCTGTGACTCCAATTAGCTTAAAATTTGCTTGCTTGTCTAACAACTTACATCGCCCCACTAACCCAAGGAGTATGTAATGAATGAGGATGTGAATCTGCCCCCTGCATGGGCGGGCAGCGTGACCCGCCGCAGTTTCATGAAATTCTGTTCCGTACTTGCGGCAAGCATGGCCCTGCCCGCAAGCATGGCGCCGCGCATTGCCCACGCCATAACCGATCCGCAGCGGCCGCCGGTTATCTGGCTGCACGGCGCAGAATGCACTGGTTGCACCATGTCACTTCTGCGGGCAGAGCATCCCACCGTGGAGAAGCTCATTTTTGATCTCATTTCCCTGGACTTTCACGAAACCCTTGAGGCAGGCGCAGGCCACCAGGCCGAGGCGTCACTCGCCCGCACCATTGAAAGCAACTATGGCAAATTCATCCTGATTATAGAAGGGGCGGTACCTCTGCAGGATTCCGGCATTTACTGCCGGGTTGGCGGCAAAAATTTTGTCGACACTGTCAAGGAGACGGCTGCTGCCGCAGGCGCGGTGATTGCAGTTGGCTCCTGTGCCAGTTGGGGCGGGGTGGCGGCCATGTCACCGAACCCGACCGGCTGCGTTGGCGTGCAAGAGGTGCTGCCGGGCAGGCAGGTAATCAATGTGCCGGGCTGCCCACCCAACCCCTACAACCTGCTCTCCACCATCATCCACTACCTCACCTTCAATAAATTACCTGCACTAGACAGCAAAAACCGGCCCAAATTCGCCTATGGTCGCCTGATTCACGAACATTGTGAACGTAGGCCGCACTTTGACAACGGCCGTTTTGCCCGCGAGTTCGGCGATGAAGGCCACCGCCTGGGCTACTGCCTCTATTATCTGGGCTGCAAGGGGCCGGTTACCTATGCTAACTGCTCCACTGCCCAATATGGCGATGCTGGATCTGGCTGCTGGCCAGTGGGCACCGGACACCCCTGCTTTGGTTGCACTGAACAGGGCGTGGGTTTCAGCATGCCCCAGTTTGACACCAGCCCGGTCCTACACACCACACCCAATGCGGGCCATGCCCCGATAACGGTTGAACGTGGTCAGGGTGTCTCTCCAGGAGCAGCTGCGCTCATGGCAGGAGTGGGCGGTGCTGCGCTTGGCGCGGGCGTTGTTTTTGCCGCTAAACTAGGCAACCAGCCTGGCAACAAGGAAGAGCACCATGAAGATGAAAAGGCGTGATCTCTTAAAAAGCATGGCGGGTGGGCTGGCTCTGGTGGCCCTGGATGCGCCGAGCGAAAGCGAGGCGCGCACTATCCAGGCCCTGCCATCCGAGGCCCTGGGCATCCTCTATGACTCCACCCTCTGCGTGGGCTGTAACGCCTGCATGGCTGCCTGCAAAGAGGCCAATCACATGCCGGTCGAATCCGGCTCTGCTGAACAGATATGGGATAATCCTATCGATCTTTCTGCAAAAACTCTCAATATCATTAAAAAATTCGAGGACGGCACTGCCGCCCACAAGGATGTGGCAACAAACGGCTATGCCTTCATCAAAAGACAGTGCCTGCACTGTGTTGATCCATCCTGTGTCACCGCCTGTCCGGTTTCCGCCCTCACCAAAGACAAGGAAAACGGTATTGTCAGTTACGACAAGGATATCTGCATTGGCTGCCGCTACTGTCAGATCGCCTGCCCCTACCATATCCCCAAATTTGAGTGGGATGTGGCCTATCCGGAAATTGTCAAGTGCCAGCTCTGCTCACACCTGATTGAACAGGGCGGTATTTCCGCCTGCTGCTCGGTCTGCCCGACAGGCGCATCACTGTTTGGCCGGGTGCAGGACCTGATCGAAGAGGCCAGGCGGCGACTGCAAATGACTCCAGGCAAGGCCTACGCCTTTCCGGTGTCGTCCCTGGATTCGGGCAAGACTCACACCTTTACCGCTCCCAAGTATATTCGCCATATTTATGGCCAGGAAGAACTCGGCGGCACCCAGGTGATGTATCTTTCCGCTGTGCCCTTTGAAAAATTTGGTTTGGATGCCTTTCCCAAGGAATCTTTTGTCTCCATGTCCAGCGGTATTCAGTACGCCATCTACAAGGGCATGGTTTATCCCCTGGTGGTGCTGGCAGCCCTGATGTTCATGGTGAAAAAGAATAAAAACGGCGAGACGCCGGATGCCAACGCCCCTGCCCCACGACAGGACCAGGATCTTCTTTCTCAGCGAGGTGACGATCATGAGTGACGCCAAGCCGCTTGGCGGCAGAATCCTGACGCCGACCTTTCTTATCTGTCTGTTGGTGATTGGCGTTGCAGGCTACTACACCTACAAGCGCTTTCTTCTGGGTATTGGCGCTGTTGCCAATCTGAACGACGGCTTTCCCTGGGGCCTGTGGATCTCCTACGACGTGGTAGTTGGCAGCGCCTTTGCCTGCGGCGGCTACGTCATGGCCCTGATGGTCTATGTCTTTAACGGCGGCCATTTCCATCCGCTGGTGCGGCCTGCTCTTTTGGCCTCCATGTTTGGCTATAGTTTGGCCGGCGTGTCGGTTCTGGTTGATATTGGCCGCTATTTCAACGTGTACAACCTCTACCTGCCCTGGCAGATCAACCTGCATTCGGTCATGCTGGAGGTGGCGTTGTGTATTACCACCTATGTCTTTGTTATGTGGCTGGAATTTGCACCAGCCTTTGTTGAGAAGTGGAAGCTGAAAAAATTTGGCGCAATCCTCGACAGGGTTGTTTTCGTGCTCATAGCGTTAGGCGTACTGCTGCCCACTATGCACCAGTCGTCTCTGGGCACCATGATGCTGATGGCCGGTTACAAACTGTCGCCGTTATGGCACACCAGCACCCTGCCGCTGCTCTTCTTGTTCACCGCGCTCTTCATGGGCTTTGCCATGGTGATTTTTGAAGGCATGCTTTCCAGCCGTATCTACAAACTCGGTGACGAAACGCATCTGCTGGCAAAAATCGGGAAAATTATTGCCTATCTGATTGGCGTTTACCTCATCTTGCGACTGCAGAACATCTTTGTGCGCGGCGCCATGCCAGAGGCCTTTTCAGGCAGTTTCCTAGGCTACATGTTCCTTCTGGAAAATGCGCTCCTTCTGGGCGGCATGCTGATTCTTGCCTATCCTGGCTACCGCCACAGCCCGCGCCTGCTCTTCATTGCTGCGGTCCTGGTACTGTGTGGCGGCGCACTCTTCCGCTTCAACACCTATATCATCGGCTACAACCCTGGCACAGGCTGGAAGTATTTCCCTTCCATAGGCGAACAGATGATCACTTATGGCCTCATTGCCCTGGAAATTGCCGGCTACATACTCTTTGTTAAAATTTTCCCTGTCTTCAGCGCTGGCCACAAGTCTGCCGCGCCTATACCAGTTAAGGAGTGATCCCATGGCGGAACAAATTGTAGTTGATCCAATAACCCGTATAGAAGGCCACTTGCGCATTGAATGCGAAGTGGATGGCGGCCAGATTCAAAGCGCCCGCTCCATCGGCACCATGTGGCGCGGCCTGGAAAATATTCTGAAAGGTAGAGATCCGCGTGAGGCCTGGATCATTTCCCAGCGCATCTGTGGGGTCTGCACCACAGTGCATGGCATAGCCTCAGTGCGGGCTGTGGAAAACGCCCTTGACCTGGAAGTGCCGGTCAATGCGCAATATATCCGCAACCTCATTGTTGGCGCGCACTGTCTGGCCGATAATATGATCCACTTCTACGTGTTGTCTGCCCTGGACTGGGTGGACATCGCCTCTGCCGCCCTGCATGCAGACCCGAAAGCGGCATCCTCCCTGGCGCAGCAACTTTCACCCTGGAAGCGCAACAGCGCCCAGGAATTTGCCGAGGTACAGGCGCGCCTGAAAAAGCTGATCGAATCCGGCCAGCTCGGGCCCTTTGCCAGCGGCTACTGGGGCCATCCGGCCATGCGCCTTGAGCCCAATGTCAACCTGATTGCTGCGGTGCATTATTTCCAGGCCCTGGAATATCAGCGCAAGGTCAACAAAATCGTCACTATTCTCGGCTCCAAGACCCCGCACATCCAGAACCTGGCCGTCGGCGGCGTTGCCAACCCCATCAACCTCGACAGTCCTGCCACCCTGACCCTGGAAAAACTGTACTACATCAAAACCCAGATCGATGAGGTGCGCGATTTTGTTAGCCAGGTGTACACCGTGGATGTCGCCACTATTGCGGCCTTTTATCCGGAGTGGTGTGGCTATGGCAAGGCAGAGGATGGCAACTACCTCTCTGTTCCTGAAATGCCGCAGGACAGCAAAAACATGAACTTCAGCATGCCGGGCGGCTATATCAAGGGTGGTGATATGGCCAGCTTCCGCAAGATCAGCACTGCGCACGATCCGTATTTTGAGGATAACGTTAAAGAGAGCGTCAAGCATTCCTTCTACGCCGGCGACTGGACGCGCGCACCCTACGTGGAAGAAACTGAGCCTGCCTATATGCCAGACGGCGCGCAGGGCAAGTATTCTTGGGTCAAATCACCTTCCTTCCTCAACGAGCCTGCCCAGGTTGGCCCGCTGGCGCATGTGCTGGCCATGTATGCGGCCAAATATTCGCCTGCGCTTGAAGCCATTGAACGCATGCTTGGCAACATTTCAGCCATTAGCAAGGAACCCCAGACCGTTGACATCCTGCCATCCACCATGGGTCGCCATATTGCCCGCGCTATTCGGGTGGACATCATGAAGGATACCATGGCTGAGCACTGGAACGCCTTGGTCAACAACATCAATTCCGGGGACTTCACTACCTGTAATACGCCGAGTTTTCCGGAGGGAGAACTGCGTGGAGTCGGCTTCCACGAAGCACCACGGGGTATGCTCTCCCACTGGGTGGTGATTGAAAACGGCAAAATCCGCAACTATCAGTGC
>JAAYIE010000060.1 GCA_012744275.1 Desulfobulbaceae bacterium | reverse complement strand
TGGTCTGCGCCAATTTGAGCATCTGTTTCAATCCACGCGCCCGCGAGGGGCGCGACGGGCATGGCTTTGCCGGTTCTTCAGTAACCACGAAGTTTCAATCCACGCGCCCGCGAGGGGCGCGACCACCGTGCGCTGATCCGTGTATGCCAGGGCGATTGTTTCAATCCACGCGCCCGCGAGGGGCGCGACTGCGCTGCAGATCCGGATCACATCGAGTTGCACGGGTTTCAATCCACGCGCCCGCGAGGGGCGCGACCGTGCTGTTAAGAACCTTGCTCGCATCCACAAGAGTTTCAATCCACGCGCCCGCGAGGGGCGCGACCTGCAACGGCGCGATACGACACAAGCAATCCAGAGTTTCAATCCACGCGCCCGCGAGGGGCGCGACGCGCTCGTCTTGAGCATGCGCGTCTGCAGCTTGGCGTTTCAATCCACGCGCCCGCGAGGGGCGCGACTGTCACGATTTCATCTGGATCGTACCGGATAGGTGGTTTCAATCCACGCGCCCGCGAGGGGCGCGACAAAAAACTTGTGTGGTGTTGTGGTCATTGACACGTTTCAATCCACGCGCCCGCGAGGGGCGCGACCTGGGATAAGGCAGGACGCGAGATGCTTGACTCGTTTCAATCCACGCGCCCGCGAGGGGCGCGACTGTGCGAGAAAAAACGGAAGAGCGCAATGGCGGGTTTCAATCCACGCGCCCGCGAGGGGCGCGACCGCCGTGGCATGGTCAAGATCAATCTAGATACAGAAGTTTCAATCCACGCGCCCGCGAGGGGCGCGACGTTGAGGATGCCGAGCGCCAGCGCGGCTTTCATGTTTCAATCCACGCGCCCGCGAGGGGCGCGACCTCAACCGGCTCGGCCGTGTTTGACGTGCAAAAGTTTCAATCCACGCGCCCGCGAGGGGCGCGACTGCGCCATTTCAACGATCAGGTAAACGCACTAGTTGTTTCAATCCACGCGCCCGCGAGGGGCGCGACCCGGGCCGAGGTGAGATCCCGGGCCAGTTGGGTGGTTTCAATCCACGCGCCCGCGAGGGGCGCGACCTGCCAGGATAGCCGATGCTGCCAAGTGCCGCAGTTTCAATCCACGCGCCCGCGAGGGGCGCGACGGCCGATGTCGGGCTGGTGTTGGCCGGAACGAGATGTTTCAATCCACGCGCCCGCGAGGGGCGCGACCGTTACACGGCAACATGCCGTTTTAATACAACAAAAGGCGTACAATCCGCGAAGTGCGGATGCAGGGCAGGGTTTCTCACCTCCTAAATGCCCTTTTTATCTCTTTCGCCGGTCTCTTTCTGCATCGCGAAGCTCCCGGCATATTCTGTTTGCCAGGGGTTCGCGGAACATTCAGCCCACTTGTTTTAAAGCACATCAATATGGCCTTACACCATGAGCAGGCCTTCCTGATCAATAGCCGGTTTTGCGCCCACATGCTCCACCCGCTTGCGCCAGTTAGCGCCGAGGAAGTAAAAGCGCAGGCTGTCGACTTCTTCATCAATCTCGCTGAGCAATTGCGCACGCAGCGACACCCACTGGGCCGGGTCTACCAGGCATTCAAAAACAGAAAACTGTACCCGCTGCCCGTGGTTCTGGCATACCCTGGCCACCCGCCGCAGGCGTTTGGCTCCGCCTGGATCGCTGGTGCGGACATCGTAGCTGATTAACACCATCATGGCTGCGTCCTATTTCCAGATAACCGGCGGATAGCCGTCAAAATCGCCCCGCAGGTGCCGGGCCAGCAGGAGCGCCTGTACATGGGGGAAAAGGCCCAGGGCCATGTTTTCTTCCAGAAAGGGATGTTTCATTTCCTCCTGTTTGCGTTTTTGGTAGGTGGTCAATACGGTTTTGCGGGCCGCATCGCTCAGCTGGACTGAACCGCTGCCGCTCCGCGCAAAATCGTGCGGCCGTAACTGGCCAAGGTTGATGAGCGAGAGCACCATGCGGTCGGCAAAGGGGCGAAATTCTTCCATGATATCCAGGGCCAAGCTGGGGCGGCCAGGCCGGTCGCGGTGAAGAAAGCCCACAGCCGGGTCTAAACCAACCCCTTGCAGAGCAGCGCTTACATCATGCCTGAGCAAAGTATACAGAAAGGAGAGCAGGCAGTTCACCGGGTCAAGCGGTGGCCTGCGATTGCGACTGTTTAAAAAGAAAATATCTTTATCGCGCAAAATCAGATGGTTCAGAGCCTGAAAATAAACTCGCGCAGCATCACCCTCAAGGCCGCGCACCTGATCTAAACTTGGCTTTTGCTGTAAACGGCGCAATACAGCAAAGAGGTGATCCACCGCTGCCTGCACCGCTTTTTCATCCAGTTTGTCACTGTGATCGCGCAGACCACGCTGCAACACGGTGCGGCAATTGGCGATTTTACCAAGGACACAGGCCGTGGCCATGGCTGCTGATGCGTCAGGATCATCTGCCCGGCGGTACTGTTCGCGCCGCAGCAAGACGTTGCCGGAAACCGGGCCCTGTACGCGGGCGAGAAAACGCCCGTTTTCGGTAAGAAAGCTCAGGCCGACCCCGTTTTCCCCGCACATGCCCAAAAGAAAAGGGCTGCAACCCACATTGCCAAAACAGACAATAGACTGCAGCGTATGCACGGGCACACGCAAGACCGTGCTCTGCTCAATGCGCACCGCCACAGTTTCGCCGTCTTTGGCCAGATACGCTCCCTGGGTGGTCACAAAAAGGGTGTTGAGCAGCTTTTTCATGGCGTAATCATCTGCTGCAGATACGTGGCAGCACTTTTACCTGCGCTCACAGCTGGGCAGCACAGTGTTACCAGGGAACAGTTGGTGCATTGCGGCCCCAACTGCGGTGGCGGTGTGCGGCCACTGGTCAGCAGAGCGTGCAAGCGCTGGATAGTGGCCAGGGTGCGTTCGCGCAAAGCAGCGTCAAACAGCACCGGGAAGCGCCGATTTTTTTGCCCGTAGTACAAAGCGCCCTCGGGCACTGTGCAATAAAGCATTTCTTCCAGACAAAGCGCCTGGGCGCACAGCTGCACGCGGTCGCTCTCATCTTTTTTAGGCCGGCCACGTTTATACTCCACCGGCAGCGGTTGCCAGAATCCATCTTCCTGGCGGTGAAATTCAACAATATCAGCCTGACCACTCAAACCCAGCTGAAGTGAGCGGATGGGCAGGCTATATTCCACCCGCACCCTGCGCCGCGATTCAATCCCTGGCTTATGCACACGCTCATGCATAAGCCTGCCTTCGGCGGTCAAGCGGTTTTCCAGCCATTGCCCTTCAATATGGATCAGGGCGCACTGTCGCTCGCAGAACAGCAGATGCTGCAGGGCAGAGATCATGGCCAGATCATCATCATTGTACCGTGGTGCTGATTGTTCCCCCTCTCTCTCAACCATATGCTTTTACTCCGGCAGACAGGGCGGATAAGGATACCCTTTCGATAGTCGCCTGAGGCTTTGACCAAAGAATCAAGCACCCTGCCCAATTCGAACACGCCCTGTTCCGTTGGTCGCGCCTGGAATTGATCCGGTAACCAACGGAGATAATTGCATCCAGGTTGTAATAGTCGATCTGGTAGGTTTTATGCCTGCGGCAGTTGTTGCGCTTTTTGCAACAACTGCCGGTCTTGGCCAACTCTTCTTCCCGCAATATATTGCGAAGATGGCGGGAAAGAACCGACTTGTCCGGTCAAGCAACTCGGCCATTTGGTTCAATAAGAGCCAGGCCACGGTTGAGAAAAAGCTGTATCCATTGGAGACTCTCCAAGGCATCCAACACTCTCTACAATTTTTCCTGCAAGCTCACTCCGTTGGGCATGGAACCAACTCTCACCACATAATCCTTGAACGAACGGGCCGGGCCGGTCGATCCCTGAGCGCGCTCAATGTTAATCAGGTCAAAGAGCGTGTGTGCCGGAGCGTTTCCCATTTTGTTTTCGTGTTTAAAAACAAAAAGTTTGCGGCTACTCATCAGGCCGCGCGCTGCGGAACGATCGTGCTCGAACATGTTGATGAGCGCATCCCATAGGAGATCCAAATCTTCCTCGGAAAATCCTGTTTTTTCCGCCAAAGGTGCGGAGATAAAGCCCTGAGCCATGTACAGACCATAGGGAACAATATGTTTGCGCCCCATGGTGCGCTCCTTTTCCAGATCCCGCTCGTTGGTCACGGCCATACGGGTAATGCTGATTTCCTGGGGCAGGATGGGATCAACACTTTTGGCAAAGGCCAGTTGCACTGGCCCGCGCACCTGGCCACAGTTGACCTCGGTAGTCATGACTGCGCCGAAGGCGCGAATATCATAAAAATTGGCGCACATCCAGCCGGTTACGTTTTGCGCATCCTCAATTTTCTTAGGCAGTTTTTTGGCCTCCGACTTTAAAAAAAAAGCCTTGTAGGCCTCCTCGTTGGTGCGGTTCAATACCGCCTTTTCCTGAATATAAATTTTAAAACCTGTGGCTCCTTCCCTGGCCAGGGCCACATGGTTGCGTATTTTCCGTTTAAGGCAGACATCGGTCACTAACCCATGCCCGGTTTCAGGGTCAATGCGCGGCATATTGCCTGCATCCGGGTCTCCGTTAGGGTTGCCATTCTCCACATCAAAGAGCAAAACAAATTCATAACGATTGGCCAAGCTGGTCATATCTGGGTTCTCCTTTCTGCTTTGGGGACAAAAAGGTCTTTGCGTTGGTGGTAGTAGCCGATCATAAACAGGCCCTGTTCTTCAGCTGACATGGTGCGGGGGAAATCATCAAAATCATTCACCAACCCTTCGATGATTTTGTCATAGAAGTAGGCAAGTTTCGTTTTCTCCGGATCTTTGCGAATTTTGCCGAGATGGTTGGCTGAGTTTTTCAAGAGCATATTGAATACCTGGGCAGGAGTGGCTGCTGCTGACCCAAGATATCGGTCCCGAATGGTGGCGTTTGCACCTGGGATGGCCTCTTCCTGGGCCTTTTCGAGTACTGCGAACAGGCGGCCCAGCAAATACGGTCTGTCAGTTCTGCTAACATCAAGCGACACAGGCACCTCCATCAGTTTATTGCGAATAAGAAAAGCCTTGAGCAGGGCGGCCCTGAAATAGGTGACCATGTGCTCAGCACGAATACGGCCAAGAAGGCTGGCAAGCAAGGTGTGGGGATAGGGGTTGCCCGTCAGTACCGCCTTAATCATGCCGCCAGCCAGAACCGGGGAAACATTTTCACTTTTACCCAAGGTCGCGGTTTGGCAAAGCAAGCGCCACAAGGGGGGAAATTCAGGTTCATTGTCAAATTGGCGTACCATTTCCAGTTGCTGGAAATGCAAGCCAACCCTTTTCAAAAAAATCCCCAGATCATTGGCCTGCCAAAAGCGGATGGAGAGTCTGGCAGCGTTGGGGGCAAGCCCCAGTACAAAGAAACGAACCGATTCATCCAAATCAGGCACAATGTCTACTACGGATCTGCCCCTGCGCAGGGCCTGGAGCAGGTCGTGGATTTTTTTTGCGGTGTTGTAATCGTCTTCAAGGGTATCGTTGGTATCCGGCGTATCTTCAGGGGCAAGCAGCCCAGCAAACAAATCTTCCGCCGGGCTGCTGCGCGCAGCCCAGAAAGCAACCGTGATATCGCTGATAACAATTTTCTGGCCACTGTTTCGCCGCAGGAGGTAATTCAAGGCGGTTGTGTAGGCAAAAGCAGAGTCTTCAGCCACAGAGGCCTTATCCTGCCCATATGAAACAAAAGCCGTTGCATTGAACGAAACGATATAGCCTCCGGATGTTTGCCCACCCTGCACCCCCTTGATGGGTGTATGCACACGGGCAAGCGGTTTGTTTTCCTCTCCGGTAATCAGGCAACGTACGGGCGGCATAGGATCTGTGTGGGCAAGCTGTTTTTGCCATGCTGTTTGTACAGCAGCGCGGCTATGGACAAAACCAGGCACCCCATCAAGGCGGAAAACAAAATTCGCATTGACCAGCTCATCCCAGGGCAGGAATTGTTCCAGGGTGGCTTGCGTTTGCTGGACGTCCCAGTTTTCCAGAAACCGAGTTACCGCAAGCAGGCCCGCATCGTCAACACGGTTTGCTACAGATGAAAATTGTTCCCGAAAGGCGCTAAAGCGGAGCAGATTTTGCTCGGTTGCGCCCTCAGCATCGGCCCCAAAAACGTATGCAGATTTATCCCATAAAAAATTGGCTTTGATGCCAGAGGTTCTGGTGACAGCGGCAGGTACCGCCAGCTTGCGCGCCACCATCTTTTTCCCTTCCTGTTCCCGCAAATCCTCTATGGCCACAACCTGGCCCGCAGGATTGAGCACCAGCGCAAAAGAGATGTTTTCCACACTGGTGCCATAGGGCGGCATACCGGAATCAGGCTCGGCACTTTTCCGCTCATAAAAATGATGCAGTTCTTGCAAAATCATGCCTTCACCCCCTGGGAAAACCGTGAAGGCGGGCGGATAACGCCGTCCTGCATAACGGCCTTAAAAAAAAGCGGCGTCATTTTGTTGGTAAAATCAATATCCAGCAGCATGTAACCCAGCTCCTTGGTGCTACCGGCGTAGCAGGAGGTGGGAAAATCATTTTCAAACAACTCAAAAAAAGCCGGAAATTCACGGCAGCCCAAACAGGGTTGATGAAAAAACTGGCCGCTGCGCGCCCGGCGGTTAAAGATATCCAGGTGCTTACCTTCGTTGTCATCTGGCCCGGCCTTATCTGTAAGCACAAAGTGCGCCTCGATCACATAATTGACGTTGCGCAGCAGGGTGGTGGCCCGTTGCTGGCGGTTGTTGCCGTCATCAACCAGAAAGTACAGCGCCTTCTGGTCGCGCATGGCTGTTGCGGGATTTGGTTTGAAGATTTTTGAACTCACCTCGTTGCGCCGAATATTGTCAAAGACAATGGGATGCAGCACATGAATGGCATCTATTTCCCAGCGAAGCGCGGGCTTCCAGTGAATTGCTTCCAGTATGCCCCGCGCTGCCGAAGGGGTCATAACATCGTAGGAGACCCGCTCCACCTTCATTTCGGGTCTGGTAAAACAGGCGTAATCGCCCCAAACGCGGAGTTTGACTCCATAGCTCATACGTCCTCCCTTCGCCTGTGTTGATTAAATTGCAGGGCTGTTACAAGAACAGCCCTTGAACCAGCTGTAGCCTTCATAATGTCAGTTTCAATCCACGCACCCGTGCAGAGGCGCGACAACGGACAACGTATTGGAATTTCAATCCATGCTCCCATGCGGGCGCAATGAGTCGACATCTTCCAAAATAAGACGACCCTCCTTCTTGCAAGATGGTCTTGCAAGAAGGAGGAAAACAACCTAGAATAACTATGGTGGTTCGATGCTTACTTCAAGATCAAGCACGTTGGTACCCCATACCTTCAATTTCAGTCTGAAGCGCATTTTTATCGCCTCCTTTTTATGAGTTACTAGATTGGTATCATAAAAAGGATTTCCTATCAAAATAATTCTGATAATATGAGGTTATATCTTCTATAGCATTAAATTCTCCACCTCCCAAACTTCCCCTTTTTCCGTTACCAGGCCCAATTGCTCATCATAGGCTGCCATATTAGCCAGTACCGGATACCGGTCCCGAATCATTTCCACTGCCCCTGCACGCTGCAATGTGCTGAGGGTGGAAGTGCGAACAGTCACGGCATAGTGTTGCAGTTTTCTTTGCGCGGTATGGGGAAAGGGATCGGTGCGAAGTTGTTCAAGGTGCTTTGCCACTGCATCCCGATCATCGGCAAGCCCGGGTATAATCAGCCCAAGGCCTTCATCGGCAATGAGCCGGAAATCCTCAGACACCTCCCTGAAAGGGAAGATGAGTTCTTTGCTCAAGGGTGGTGTGAGCCGAGTAACAATGTTGTCTTTGTCCAAGGTCTCCACGTCGTAGAGCAGTTCAAAGTAGCGGCGCATCGGTTCCAGATCGGTCAAACAATCTTTGCCTGGTAAGGCGCGCAAGGTTTCCTTTGCTCGGGAAACCCGGCGGCGCAACCAGGGCATGGCGGGCAACTCGTCCGGTTCGTACACATACACCATGCCGAGGGCTAACTTGCCTTCCCGGTTACAACGGCCTGCGGCCTGGGCAATGGAATCCAGCCCTGCCATTGCCCGGTACACAAAGGGAAAATCCACATCCACCCCGGCCTCAATCAAAGATGTCGACACCACCCGGCAGGGCAAGCCTGCATCAAGCCGCTCGCGGATAGTTGCCAGTACACGTAATCTGTGGGCAGGATACAGATTGGTGGTCAGATGAAATGCGCCTTCTTTGTCGTTGAGATGAGTAAAAACCTGCTGCGCCTGCTTCTTGGTTGCCACAACACAGAGCACCTGCTCGTGTGTATCCAGTCGGGCTGCAAGCTCCAGATTGCTTACTGTGCCGATGAATTCAATTTTTGTACGGCGTAAATCGCGAAAGAGTTCACCCGGATTATCAATAATTTCGCGAGGATTGGGCAATGCCGTACCTAAGCTGCTATCATCCAGGGCTGGTTGTGTCGCAGTGCAAAGAACAATGGTGCAACGGTAATGCTGCACCAGTTCCCTTAAAGCTGCCAGGCATGGTTCCAGATATTCAGTAGGAATGGCCTGGGCCTCATCCAGAACAATGACACTACCGGCAATGTTGTGCAGTTTGCGGCAACGGGATGTTTTGTGGCTGTATAAACTCTCAAAAAACTGCACATTGGTCGTCACTACTACCGGAGCATCCCAGTTTTCTGAGGCCAGGCTGCGCCATTTGTTGTACCCGCTTGTTTCTTCCTTTTCGTGATAATTACTCTGATGCTCCAGAACATTGTTTTCCCCCAGGGCATCACGAAAAACCTGCGCATTCTGTTCAATAATAGAAGTAAAGGGGATAGCGTAAATCACCCGCGATAAACCGTGCGTTTCCGCATGTTTCAGGGCAAAGGCAAGGGAGGAAAGGGTTTTGCCGCCGCCAGTCGGCACGGTGAGGGTGTACAGGCCTTGCGCTTCAAGGGCTTTGTTCAGGCATTGTTGCAGGACATTCTGACGGATGTCATTCACCTTGCCCGATCTTGCTGTTTGTTGCTTTTCCTTTATAAAATTATGCAGCAAGGTATTCAGACCAGATATGGATGATGGCTGCATAGAGCTGCGATACCCGAATTTTTCCTCGTTACAAAATTTTTCTGTATCCAGAAAATCAGCATCAACCAGGCAGGAAAAAAGCATACGCGTGAAAAAGGCGAGGCTGAAGGTAGCGTTTTTCTTTTGAAGCTGGAAAGGAAAATCCAGCAGAGGAGCGCATTCCAGGCCGGGCAAAAAAGCTGCCTCCTCGGCAACCTTGCCGTTTTTGAGCCGGTAGCCCAACTGCTTTTCCTGCACGCCCCCATCAGGCAGGCCGCCATGATGCCCGCAAATGGCATAGGCAAGCAAAACACCGCAGGCTTTATGCACATGTAAGGCCTGACGGGCGCCAAAGGTGATGTGATCCACCCGGCCAGGTTTTCCTTCTAATCGAGCAATAAAATCGGTACAGGCCTTGCCAGCATCGTGGAGCAAGCCAGCGCATCGACCCCATTTACCGGCATTAAAGGCGGCGGCAAATTCCTCTGCTCGCTGGGCCACCGCAAGCAAATGTTCTTCCAACGGCTGCCAATCGGATTTATCGGGGTTACTCGTTGAATGGGCGTAATATTGTGTCATGTTCTAGCGTGGATTGGTTCAGGCTTTTTTCTTGATTGGCTTGGGCCAGCAGCCCGGCAGTTATTGCGCTTCCAAACAAAGAACGAGATATCCAGGCAGGCCATCTGGTCGGCATATCAGGTTGTTATTGGCCGTCAACGAGGCATAATTGCCCATCATCGGTAAAAACAAGAACTGCTTGGATTGGCGCGAGCCTTATTTGAGGCTCCAGGCAAAGTGTTTGCCGATGGAACAAAAACGCAATCTGACGTTTCAGGAGAGGCGGTACAGCATGAGATGGGGCCAGGTTTATCTGGATGAGGGATTATTATTCCAATTCACATCAAGCTCTAGCTGTGCCGGTTTCTGGACATACCTGCAGGATGTAGCTCGATGTTCGCCCGCATGGCATTGCCCTTGCTGCCCTGATAGCGTCTTTGCTCTGCTATTGGAATTATGCACAAAAAGGTATTTTTTTACAAAAAATTATCTTACCATCACGTGGTGCATAAAAATCAGGCAGAAGGGCTGTCTGTTGGTAACCGCAGTGCCGATAAAAGGTGCGGGTGGGTGCATACTGATCACGGCTTGAAGTATCGATGTAGATACGGGTACCGCCCATGCCTTGTACTGCCACTTCTACTAGGTGTAGCAGCCGGCGTCCCAACCCCCTGCCCTGTTCGCCAGGATGCACTGCAAGCCAGTACAGATCAAAGCTGCTCTTCGTGCCAGGAATGGGGCCATAGCAGGCATAACCCGCCAAGGCGAGTTGTGGCGCCCCTTCATCCTGTTCGGCACAGATAAAAAAATAGCCGCTGGCAACACCCTGCTCCAACCGCTCTTCCGCCAGCTCCCGGGCAATGGCGATTTCTTCACTGTTAAAAAAACCGGTAGCCCGCACCAGTGTTTCTATCTGGTCGGGATCGGTATCCAGTATGTCTTCACGAAAAAGCATCAGCACAGTCTCCCGGTGCAGGCACCCTCGACACGGGCAGCCTGAACAATGCGGGCCACAGCCCGATGAAAGGGAATGCCTGCCTGGGCCAGGGCTGCGGCGAAACCAGCATCCGGAGCCAGACAGGGGTTACTGTTCACCTCCAGCACCCAGGGTGCTCCGGCCGCATCCACCCGAAAATCCACCCGGGCATAGCCCTGCAGGCGCAAGGTCTGCCAGCATTGGCGCGCAATTGTTTCCATCCGGGTAATGAGGGCACTATCTGCATTGCCTGGAAAATGGCGGCAGGTATGCTGATAGGCAAAGGAATCCGTATCCCATTTGGCCGCATAGTCTACAATTTTTGGCATCCCTTCGGGAAATTGATCAAAAATAATTTCTGCCGCAGGCAACACCTCCACCCCGGCTTCGGCATCGGCATGTGCAAGCAAACCCAGATTAAACTCGCGACCGTCAATAAAGGCCTCGGCAAAAAAGGGCCCGGCCACCATGCGGGAACGTTTTTGCAAAAGGGCCTGCAAGGCGGCCATGCCGTCTATGCTGTGAGGCTTAAGTACGCTGTCGCCAGCCATACCAATGGAAGCATGTTCCCACACTGATTTGATAATCCATGCACCGCCAAGTTCCAGATGAGCCAGCGCAGCTGCAGCCCCCTCTTCATGCAGGCCAATCCAGGGAGGAGTCGCCACGCCAGCCTGTTGCAGGCGCTGTTTGGTCAAAATCTTGTTGGAGCTCAGAAAGAGAGCCGTAGCAGAGCTGCCGGTATAGGGAATACCCCAAGCCTCCAGGCAGGAGGGGAGCAGGTGGATGAGACGCCCCTGACCGGCCAGGGATTCAACCAGGTTGAACACCAGTTCGGCCCGGCGCTCCTGCAGTGTGGCCAAGGTGGCTTCCAGATTGAGGGTGCAGGCAAAACTGCTGCAATTGTGCCCCAGCAGATGCAAGGCCTGGGTAACCGCTTCAGCCTGCACCAGTACATCCTGGGCATCTGCCGCATCAACAGCACCCACGCTGTCGTGCACAAGAACAATTTGCATGGCTATCCTCGGCCTGTCTTCTGGTTTAAGCGAGAGAGCCTAAACGCTCCTGGTCAGGGCAGAAGCAACAATGCGGCTGATGAGGTCCTGATAGGAGATACCAGCCAAGCCGCAAAGAATGGGCAAATCAGAATGGCTTGGATGCAGACCAGCCAGGGGGTTCACCTCCATAAAGAGCGGCTGACCTGCAGCACTGCACCGCAAATCCACCCGGCCACCATCGCGGCAGCCCAAAACCCGCCAGGCAGCAAAAGCCACAGCTTCGGCCTCGGCCACCACGGCATCTTCTTCTGGTCGGATTAAACGATACTGCACCCGGCTTTGCCAGTTTTCCTTATTATTGTAAGAATATACCCCCTGCTCTGCCTGCACATTCAACAGCACCTCCATGGTACCCAATACCTCTGCCTCTGCTCCGGTGCCAATAATGCCGGTGGTAAACTCCCGGCCCGGTAAAAATGGTTCTATCAGTACCGGTTGCTGGAATTGGGCGATTAAATGCCCGCATACCCGGGGCAAGCTCTCAATGCCAGCCACAATCGACTCTGCGCTGACGCCCTTGCCAGTACCCTCGGCCACGGGTTTGACAAAGTACGGCCCGGGAAAGGCAGGTTGCGGCGGGGAATCTCCCTTCTGCACGACCAATGACGCTGCCGTTGGCACCCCAGCATCCCGCAACACAGCCTTGCACATGCCTTTGTGCAGGGTCAGGCACATGACCAGCGGATCGGAAAAAGTGTACGGAATACGGTAGAGATCCAGCAGAGTTGGCACCTGGGCTTCCCGACCTGGCCCGTGCAGGCCCTCGGCTATATTGAAAACCAGATGCCAGCGCCTGCCCGCAACCAGTGCTGCTGCCAGGTGCCGGGCATGGCCAATGCGCTCGGTGCGATGCCCCAGGCGCTGTAAAGCTGTTTCCAGCGCGACTATGGTTTCTTCCTGATCAAACTCGGCGCATTCCTCCTCGCTGTATCCCTCGGCGAGATAGGTGGAACGCAAATCAAAACACAGCCCTATATTGAAAGACATGATGAATCTTGCCAGTGGTGGTGGATCACAAGGGGAACCCAGGGCTGACCCGCCCTGGGCAAGGGAGAGCATATGGTTTCAGCGGCAAAAATCAGGATAGTGATACAGACCGCCTTCGTAGTTACGAAGGGCCAGTCCATCTGTATCGCGCCCCAACACCGACTCGGGCATAAGTGGGATCTTGCCGCCACCGCCAGGGGCGTCAATTACATAGGTGGGTACTGCATAGCCACTGGTATGACCACGCAGGGCACGGAGGATGTCTAAGCCTTTATCCACCGGCGTACGAAAATGGACTGAACCACTGATGGGATCACACTGGTACAGATAGTAGGGACGCACCCGCATTTTCAACAGACCATGCATCAGTTTTGCCATGGTGGAGGCGTCGTCATTAACCCCAGCAAGAAGCACAGTTTGCGAACCGAGCGGGATACCGGCATCAGCCAGGCGGGCACAGGCCTTGCTGGTTTCAGGCGTGCATTCATCAGGGTGGGCAAAGTGCAGGCTGAGCATGAGCGGATGGTGCTTGTGCAGCATCCGTACCAGGGCAGAAGTTATCCGTTGTGGCAAGACCGCCGGCACCTTGCTGCCAATACGGATAATCTCCACATGGGGAACCCGACGCAGACGGCTAAGTACCCAGTTCAGCTGTTCATCGCTGAGCAAGAGTGGGTCACCGCCGGAAAGAAGCACATCACGAATTTCGGGATGGGCTGCAATATAGGCAAAAGCTGCCTCCAGCCGCTGCCTGCCGGGATGGATACTATTGTGCCCCACCACCCGTGAACGGGTGCAATAGCGGCAGTAGGTTGAACAAAACGAGGTGAGCAGCAGTAAAACCCGATCAGGATAGCGATGCACCAGACCGGGAATCGGACTTTGCCGGGCCTCATCCAGAGGATCATCCGCCTCACCCTTGCTGCGCTGGCTTTCCAGCACTGTGGGCACAACTGTACGACGCAGGGGCTGATTCGGGTTGTCCGGGTCAAGCAGGCTCAGGTAGTAGGGGGTGATGGCCAGCGGCAGCGCAGAGGTGGCATCGGTTAAGGCTGCTTCCTCCTGTGCAGACAGGTGCAGTATGCTGCGCAATTTTTCCGGGGTGCGAACGCGCTGGGCCACCTGCCAATGCCAGTTATTCCAGAGCTTGACGGAGGCGTCGGGAAAAAAGCGTTTGCGAAATCTGCAGCTCCGCGAAGGAACCGTCTTCTTTAAATGAGTTAAGTGATTGGATGGAACAGGAAAAAAAATCGGCGCACCACTTGGAGTGGGCGCTGGCATGGACACCCTCAGCGGGGCTAAAACAGGAGTAAGTTGCGCTGTACTTGGAGGTTCATCTTCTTCCTCGGGGGGCAGAGCCGAGGTAAAGGCCAGTTCATCGACTGCCTGGGTGGTTATCAGCATGTTGTTGCACCTGATAGAGGTTTGGGGAAAAGCAAAACAGCAGTTGCTAAAACTGTAGTTTAAGCAGCGCAAATATAGGAACTTCTAGACAAAAAGCAAAGAAAAAATATTGAAATAAACCATGAAAAAACAACGTGTTATACTGCCTTAACAAAAAAATCTCGGCTAAATGGCAATCGCTTTCGGACAGGGGCGATCTGATACAGCAAACCCTAAAGATTCGCCGCTGCTTTCAGGAAGGAGGAGAGGACAGACGCCGGCAAACAGACAAAATGCTGTTTTTTCCCTCTTTCTGTTTACCCTTGTGCCCAGTTTTTATATAATACTTGGAATTATCTGCCAGGAGGGAGGGAGACCCGGTTTGCATGACAACATGCAAACCCTGTGCGGAGGAAACAATGCTGTACATACGATCAGGCGCAGCGCTGTTGCTGGCGCTGTTGCTGGTTCTGCCTGCGTGTACTCTCAGGCAGGAAGAGAGAAGAGCTGCGGTGACACAGGGGACAAATGCACGCCAAGCTCAGCTCCTTGCTCAACGGTACCCGATTATCGTGGTAGAGCCCGTGGCCATTTCTGTTGACATGGCCAAGGCATATCCGTTGGCGGCGCGCTCCTGTCAAAGCAGTGCAATCAACACCCTCAAAGCCAAAAAGGCCTTTGAACTGGTCCATCACACCAAACCGGACCAACCCGGTTCAACGGCCCTGCTCGTGCGTAGCAAGATCACAGACATGCGACTGGCCACAAAAAGCAGTGGACCAAGGGGCGGCGCAACAGCTGGAAACACCTACCTCAATCTTGATGTGCAACTGGTTGATGCCACCACGGAAAAGGTGCTACAGCAAAAACAGCTGTCCTCTACCGCCCTGTCAGCACCAATCAATGAAATGCAAAATAAAGATAAGGATATTGCCGTAGCTATGGGCGCTATCCTTGGCGAATACGTTTTTGCGGCCATGCCTGCACCATAAGCCGGGCAACACCGCCTGTGCTGTGGCACGTGGACGGCACAGTTTCTGGCTAGAGCAGCCTCCTTTCCCCCTGCCTTACTCCATCGTCTGTACCATGATGGAACGACCTGCTGTCTTCCAAAGATTCCAAATGGGTGATGATGGAGGTGCTTTTCAACTGAGCGCGCACCGCATTTTCAAATTCTTCAGCCAGACAATGCGCCCGGTGCACCGTCCAGTCGCCGGGAACGAGCATATGTACGGATACAAAGCGTTCTGAAGCAGCGCGTCGGGCACGCAGGGCGTGGAACATGATACCCTGCTCTCGATATGTATTCATGATCTGTTCAATGGTCTGCATCTCCTCGGCGGGCAGCACCGTATCCATGAGACCGTCTACGGAACGCCGCAGAATGTCGCCGCCGGTGCGGAAGATATTCAGACCCACCAGCAGGGCTATAACAGCATCCAGCCAAATCCAGCCGGTCAGCCAGGCACAGGCGAGCCCGCCCAAGACCCCCGCCGAAGTCCAGACATCAGTCATCAGGTGCTGCCCATCCGCCTCCAGGGTAATGGACTCATACTGCTTGCCCGCACGCAAGAGAATACGGGCCGTACCCAGATTAAATAAGGAAGCCAAAAGAGAAACCAGGAGTCCCACCCCCATCTGCTCAAGCGGGTGAGGCTGAAACAGCCGTATGCTTGCCGTAATAACAATGGCGAAGGCGGCAAAGATGATCAACACCCCTTCAAAAGCGCTGGAAAAATATTCGGCTTTGCTGTGCCCATAGGGGTGTTTTTCATCGGCGGGCTGCGCTGCAATGCTCAATATAATCAGGGCTAGTACCGCCCCGGCTAAATTGACCAAAGATTCCACCGCATCGGAAAGCATTCCGACTGAACCAGTGAGCATATATGCCCCTGTTTTCAAGGCGATGGTGAGCAAAGCCGTTGCCAGGGACAGCCAGGCATAACGGGTGAGGGAATGTTTTTTCAGTGGCATAAATGCAGCTTAACGCCTGTATCAGTACTGAATTTGCGTATGCCTACCCGCCGTAAACCAGTTCACCGCCGGCAAAGCCTAAACCCGTGGCAAAGAGGCTGGCAAGTCCGTACAAGAGTACCATCCGACCGGCCCTCGCCCCGCTACCTGCCTGCCAGGCTGCCACCAGCAAGGTAGATAAAAGAAGCGGCGCAAGCACCATCTTGATGATGATCAGGGACTCCAGATTGCCTCCATAACGATGCAACCAGTCAAGCAGGCCCGTAGCAGCGGCGAGCACAAGCCCCGCTGCGGCCAGTAGACAACAATGGTAAGCAGTGCGGAGCAGATCTGGCCGTGAGAACGCAAAGGATAGTATGGAAAAAATGAAGCAGGCCAGCACCAGACCCACGGGCAGGTGTGTCATGGCCGGGTGGAGCGGATGGTGAAAACCGATACCTTGCAAGAACGCATAGAGCCCGTCAACCATGGTTTCTCCTCCTTCATGTGCAGATTGTATCAGGTGATATTAGGCGCGGCCAACGAAGAGGAAAGCTCAAACCTGCCCCGTTCTTGCTTGGTGAACCCCCACCCGGCAGAAGCAGCAGATGGCTTCCCCGTATCGGACGCCCAAAAAGCATAGTCAAGAGTACATACCCAGACAAGCCCTTTCATAACGCTTACTCCTTTTCCAATGGACAGGCATGGAGTTTACTGCACCGGTTGTTAGTGCTTTTCTGGGACAGAAAACAGCTAATATGGTATAAGGCGTGTTTCGCTTATCATTTGTGCGCTTTGCTGAACCTTAAGGGCAGGCATGCCAACGGTGTTTACTGACAACACACCAATACATATTGCTGCATATCAACCCTGCGGGCATGAAAAACAACATCATTATCACCGGATTTATGGGGGTGGGCAAAAGTCGCACCGCCCGAGCGCTGGCTGCCAGCACCGGACTCTTTGCCCTGGACACCGACGACCTCATAGAATCCATTACCCATTCCTCTATCAGCGCTTTTTTTGCCGCCCACGGTGAACCGGCCTTCAGGGCACTGGAGCAGCAGGTGGCCAACTGGATCGAGTCTTCTGTGGACCACACCATTGTTTCCACCGGTGGCGGTTTTTTTATGGTGGAAAACATCCTTGACCTTGGCCATGTTTTCTTCTTGGACGCCGATTTTGACGCCATTTACAAACGCCTGCTCGCCCAACCGGGTAATCGCCAAATCGCCAAACGCCCGCTTTTCCAGGATCCGGATCAGGCCAGAAAACGATATTACGACCGCCTCCCGCTCTACCGCAAAAATGCCCACTATATTCTCAAGACAGAGGGCAGGGAAAGCAGTGTTATTGCCTTACAAATCCGGGATATTCTCCGCTCTAAAGGACTGCTCCCTGTACAACCGGACAGGCCCTTCTTCTGATCTCAGTCACAAGTATATATTACCATGATTACAGGAGTACCCATGCCCACGCTTAACACATCCAGCTTTCTGGACAGTACCTTCCGTAAAATCTATCCGCAGGACAATGAATGGCGTGAGAGGGCGCGGGAGCATTTGGGTAGACTAACTATGCCGTACTGGGCCCTGGGCGATTTGATGGATCTGGCGGTGGATTTGGCCGGCATCACCCGTTCCCTCCAGCCGCCGGTTGCCAGAAAAAAAGTGGTACTCATGGTTGGTGACCATGGCATTGCCGATGAAAACGTAACCCTCTACCCGGCGGAGGTCACCACCCAGATGGTGTACAACATCGTGCGGGGAGGTGCAGGGATCAATGCCCTAGCACGCCAGGCAGGCGCGGAGGTTTGCGTGGTCGATGTCGGTGCTAAAGATGACTTCCAGGATCTGGTACAAAACGGCTCTGTGCTTGCCAAGAAAATCGGCCGAGGCACCGCCAACATGCTGCACGGTCCTGCTATGAGCCGCACCCATGCGGTTATGGCGGTAGAGGCCGGCATTGAATTGGCCAATGCTCTGGCTGCAGAGGTCGATATTTTTGCCACCGGTGAAATGGGCATCGCCAATACCAGCCCAAGTACCGCCATCAGTGCGGTCATCACCGGTAGACCAGTGGCAGAGTTAACCGGCCGGGGAGCAGGCATTGGCGACGAACAACTCAGGCACAAAATTCGGGTAATTGAACAGGCAGTTGCACGCAATCAGCCAGATGCCAGTGATGCGCTCGATGTGCTTGCCAAGGTGGGCGGTTTTGAAATAGGTGCGATTGCCGGCCTTATACTAGGGGCAGCCGCAAACAAAAAACCGGTTTTAGTGGATGGCTTCATATCAACCGCAGGTGCGCTTATCGCCTACACCCTGGAACCCTTTGTACGCGACTACATCATCTGCGGCCATGCCAGCGTGGAACCCGGCCATGCCGTCGTGCTTGAACGCTTGCAGCGAAAACCGCTTTTGCAGCTCAACATGCGCCTGGGCGAGGGCACCGGAGCCGCCTTGGCCATGAACATTGTGGAAGCAGCCGTGGCAGTACTGACGGAAGTGGCCACTTTTACGGAGGCGGGCGTCAGCACCGCAGACCAGATGCCAGGCGAAGCGTCTTGCTCTAATACCATGCCAGATTCGGTACCGGAAAAGGCCACGCCCTCCACTTGACACCAGTCCTGCACGTTTTAAATATTACAACCTGAATCATAGCTCAGGAGTACAACCATGAGATACACTTTCTCCACCTGCATCGTCGCGGCCTCCCTTACCCTGGCCGGATTATTCCATACAGCCAGTCTGGTACCGGCAGCAGAAGCGCCCGCCATTAGCGTAACCTATCAAATTCCCGGCAACATCACAGAAGAAGAGAAAAAATGGTATAAAACTTTCCAGGAAGGTAACCTGCTCGCCGATGGCTGGGTGGATATTTCCAAGGATATCCTGGCTCGCCTCCCGACAGAGCATCATACGAAGCAGCAGGAGAACCTGTTGCAACTTGGCGATAAAATCGGCCGGGAATGGGCAAAACACAATAAAACCCGCAAAATCAATACTGATATGTTGAAAAAATGGGGCCAGGCGCTCAAAGATGCTTCCAAAAAAAATCCTGAGGCCCTTACTGCAGCCATTACGGATATCGACCGCCAGGTGGATACTATCCTGCGTTATTAGTCCCTAATTTAGTCCTTTAATCGCTGCTGTTAATCGCTACTGTCTTGCCTTGCCGTGTGCTCTTTCACCTGCATCCGGCAAGGGCAGCCCCTCCTCTACCACTACTTCATCCACCCTACACCCAAGCGTACCGCTGGCCAGGAGCACATCCACCGTCTCCCCAACTTCTACCTGCGCAGCGCTGCGGATAATGCTTTGGGCCGCGTTGCGCCTGCGGGCAATGGCATAACCCCTGGTTAAGGTCGCCAGCGGGCTCACTGCTCTGAGTACAGCCGCAGCCTGCAAGAAACGGCCTTCCCTTTGCTGCAGCGCCTCTCTGCCGGCCTGGACAAGCCGATTGGTCAGAGTGGCAAGCACCTGTTCCTGCCGGGCCACCCGCAACCTTGGGTTGCAGAGTTGCAAACGCTGCTCCAGCCGAGACAGGTGCAGGCCATGCTGTTCCAGCTTCCGGAGGAGGCTCCATTGCAGGCTGCCTGCGAGCTGATCCACCTTCAAGAGCAGGCTATTGACCGGATGGGGCCTGGAGCGTAACTTGTGGTGGGCAAAGCGGAGTCTTTGGGCAGCACTGTGCAAATGCTCTTCCATCCGGCGCTGCAGGCGGGCCTGCTGGACGGCTATTATTTTTTTTAGCCCCAGTAGTTCCGGCACCAGCAACTCGGCAGCAGCACTGGGTGTAGGGGCACGCAGGTCTGCAGCAAAATCCGCAATGGTAAAATCAATTTCATGACCCACCGCACTCACCACTGGCACCGTACCCCGCCGGATAGCCCGGGCCAGTCCTTCATCATTAAAGGCCCAAAGGTCTTCCATGGAACCGCCGCCCCGGCATAAAACCAGCACATCGGTTTGCAGCTGGCTACGTACCTGCTCAAGAGCCGCAACCATGGCTGCAGCCGCCTGCTCCCCCTGTACCGGTACTGGATAAATAGCAATGGTCACTCCGGAAAAACGTCGCCTGGCCACCCGGATAAAGTCGTGCAGAGCCGCCCCCTGGGGCGAGGTGAGCAAAGTGATGTGCTTGGGCAGAAAGGGCAACGGTCGTTTGACGGTACTGTCAAAAAGCCCTTCCGCAGCCAGTTGCTCCTTCAGTGCCTCAAAGGACTGCTGCAAGGCACCGGCACCACGAAAATCCACGGTATCGACAATGAGCTGATACTCACCCCGCGGTTCGTACACCGAAATACGCCCCAGGCACACCACCTCCATGCCGTTTTGCAGCTCTTTGGCCAGATAACGCCGCTGCATCTTGAAGAGCACCACCCGGAGCTGGGCCTGGCTGTCCTTCAGGGTGAAATAGAGGTGACCCGAGGCTGGCCGACTAAGGTTGGATATCTCTCCTGCAACACGAATAAAAGAGTAACGCCCTTCCAGCAGACTGCGAATGTTGGCGGTCAGCTCACTTACTTTGAGGATACGGCTATCTTCCATGGGACCTGCTTGTTTCCTTCTGCTGGCACTACATGCTGCCAGGCTGCAAAACATCACTGCATGTATTCCTTCAAAAAGGCCCTGATGCAGCAAGCGATACCCGGTTGATTCCAGTTCCAGAACAAAGATGGCCTGGGACTGGAATTACTTGGCGTTCGAAGCAATACAAACGATGTGGACAAAAGTATATCGTTTCAGGAAAACAGGAACTCTTCCTTGCCCTGCTTGCGACGAAGCCAGTTCAGAGCTCTCTGTACGGCTTTTCTTTGCAGAATCCAGGCTAAAAGCAGACTCTTTCCTGGAAAATCCAAAAGTGACAAACCCAGTACGAGGGTGATGATACCCTGACCAGGCAGAACCAGCATCAGCACGCCCAATACCGCCAGCACCAGGCCGCAGGTATTGCGCATCAGCGCCCACAGCAGAAAGGCGCCTCTCCTTCCTCTGACCACACCCGTTGCCGCTTGCGGGGTAAACGCCCGAAAATACGCACTATCCAAGCGAGCAACCAGCCAGGGGATGGCGATTAAGGAGCCCACAAAAGTAAGCAGGGAAAACAGGAACGCAAAAATGACCATGGCAGACTGCAACTCGTAGTTAAAAAACAGTTGGTGGCGGCAGCATCACATCCTGCAAAGACCTTTTGGGCACATGGTGCACCCTTTCTTCATCTCGCCAGTAGCGGATGTCGCCCTCGGCCCCCACATCCTCCAACACAACTTCCTCTGCTGGATAGCCCAGGGCAAGAACCAAGAAAATACGGTGTCGCTCTTCAAGTTGCAACTGCGCGTGCAGGGTGGGTTTGAACGCTCCGATCCGGCACCCGAAAACACCTTTTTCCGCCGCAGCCAGCAGCATGGACTGACTGGCAATACCGACATCGCAATAGAGCTCCGTATCCGGCCCCTTCTGCCAATCCCGGTTCGCAAGGCAGATGATGTATCCCGGGGGACGTTCTCCTGGCTCAGGCCCGCTCCAAGCAGTCAGGTAACCGGCCCAGGTCAGGTTATGAAAAATGCGTTCGCACAGAGCTGGCTCCAGCACCGGCATATACTGGAGCACTTGGGCATTGCGGGCGGAGCCACTCAAACGGGCCAGATCAATCAAACCATGCAATACCCGCTCAGTTAAAGCACGATTTTGCTGAAAACGACGCACTGTGCGGGTTGCGGCGACCAATTGCGGCATATGCATGCAGTGTTCCCCAGTGATTCAGGTTATTCGCACCGGCGACAGTATCGGGTGCACAAAGTGGCACACATTGGGGCCAAGAAAAATATTCCGGGTAAAAGAATATATATTCATCGTGTTATGTAATTATATTTTTGCATTCAACCTTAAGCATGCTACATAAAAAAAGAAGATAATCTCATCTTTTTCCCGATAGGCGACATGATCGAAACCATACGTTCCATACGACCTCTGGATATTGTCGATATCCTGATTGTCTCCTACCTTATCTACCGCACCCTGCTGCTTATCCGAGGCACCCGCGCCGTGCAGATGGTGCTGGGCATTACCTCCATTTTGCTGCTCTACTTCGTTTCCGCCTATTTTGAGCTGCAAACTCTGCGAGTCTTACTCAAAACATTCCTGGGCTCCCTGCTGGTGGTGATTGTCATCCTGTTCCAGGCAGAAATCCGCCGAGGCCTGGCGCGCATGGGTAAACCCCGTTTCTTCCATACCAAACAGTCTTCAGACAACGACCTGGAAGAAATCGTCCGGGCGGCTTCGCTGCTGGCACGACGGCACTTGGGTGCCCTGATCGTGCTGGAGCGGGACAACGGTCTGCGCGACTTTCTGGAAGGCGGTTTTCGTCTGGATGCCCGCATTCAGGCGGAGTTGCTGCTGGCTATCTTCCAGACCTCCTCACCCATGCATGACGGTGGTGTCATTATCCACAAGCAACGCATCCACTCCTCCGGGTGCCTTCTGCCACTTTCGCAAAACCCGAACATCGACAAGCGTTACGGTACCCGTCACCGTGCCGCCCTTGGTCTTTCCGAAGAGACAGACGCTATTGTTATCGTAGTTTCCGAGGAAACCCAAACTATTTCCTTGGCGCGTAACGGGCGGCTTACCCCTTTCAAGGATGAGGCCCAACTGCTATCCACCCTGAAGGCCATATTTTTCCCTGGGAAAAAAGCCAGTCGCCGGCCCAGGTCGCCCAGGAGCGGAGTGAAAGATGCAGCATAAAACGCCTGATTACAGCCTGATCGTCCAAAATTGGCCGCTCAAGCTACTCGCTCTTTTCATCGGCATTACCTTGTGGTACGGCATTGTTGCTGAAGATCAGGTTGACATGGTTCTGACTGTGCCGCTGGAAATGCGCAATCTGCCACCTAACATGGTTATTGCCAATCAGTTCCGAAAAGATTTGGAAGTGTCAGTGCGGGGGCCTAAGCGGCTTTTGCAGGAGATGCAGCAGCAAAACATCTCACGGCCGGTGAATCTGGCAGACACCCAGCCCGGCCCGGTGGTCATCCAAAACCCCCCCGAATCGATCCCCTTCCCTCGCAGTATAACTGTGCAGCGGGTGCAACCCGCCAATATCACCCTGCTGGTAGACAAGCTCATGGAAAAGAACATTCCGATTGTAGCCAAGACTACGGGCGAACCGGCCAGCGGCTTTTCTTTGGAGGGGATACGGCTGAGTCCTGAAGTCATCAGGGTTAATGGGCCAAGCACCCTGCTCAACAAGGTGCAATCCATCAACACCACTACCATTGATGTGGGCGGACTCACCCAGACGAGCCAGGTACCTGTTCGCCTGGTCTTGAGTGACGTCCTGCTGCAGCTCATCGGTGAAACCGTGGTGGGGGCAGAGATCCTCATTAAGGAACCGATGACCCGGCGTACTGTACACTATATCCCCATCAATCTGAAACAGGCTGATAAAAATACCCAAGTGGAGCCGACCATGGTAAGTGTGGAGGCTGAAATTCCCTCCAGGGTGGCGCGGGAAACCCCGGAGTTAAACATGCTGTTTCGTGCCTCGGCCAGCGCCATTGAGGCGGATGAACAGGGTAACGCGCCGGTGCGGGTTGAGGCCGTTAGCCTGCCCAATCACACGGCGATCAACATTCTTTCCGTACGGCCCGAGCAGGCGCGTCTCAGCAGGGCAAATTAACGCAGGATATTCCATGAGAAAACTCTTCGGCACAGACGGCGTGCGCGGTGTGGCCAACATCGAGCCAATGACCACGGAAATCGCCATGCAGATCGGGCGGGCCATCGCCTTTATCGTTAAGGACAACAGCAGGAGCAACAGGATTGTTATCGGCAAAGACACACGGCTCTCCGGCTATATGCTGGAAAACGCCCTGGCCGCCGGTATTTGCTCCATGGGGGTAAATGTGCTCTTGGTGGGCCCTTTACCCACGCCGGGTATAGCCTTTATCACCACCTCCATGCGTGCCGATGCCGGAGTGGTTATTTCCGCTTCACACAATCCCTTCCAGGACAACGGGATCAAAATATTTTCCGCAGACGGCTTTAAACTGCCAGATCATGTGGAGCTTGAGATCGAGAAACTTATTTTCTCACAAAAAATGGCGGCGCTCAGGCCAGTTGCCGAGGAGGTAGGCCGGGCCATTCGGGTGGATGATGCCAGTGGCCGCTACATTGTCGCACTCAAAAATACCTTTCCTAAAAAATATACGCTGGACGATTTTCACATTGTACTCGACTGTGCCCACGGCGCGGCTTACAAGGTTGCCCCACACGTATTCACTGAGCTGGGTGCCAAGGTAAGCACCCTGGGCACTGCTCCCGACGGGATCAATATCAACCACCAATGCGGTGCGCTCCATCCGGAGCATATGGCGCAAAAGGTACGGGAACTGGGAGCGGATATCGGCCTTGCCCTGGATGGCGACGCCGACCGGCTCATTGTCTGCGACGAAAAAGGTAACATCGTTAACGGCGACCAGATCATGGCCATTTGCGCGCAGGAGTTGCTGCATCAGCGTAAATTGCGCAAAAGAACCCTGGTAGCCACGGTTATGAGTAATGTGGGCCTGGAACTGGCCATGCAGCAGATGGGTGGCTACTTGTGCCGCTGCCAGGTGGGCGATCGCTATGTGGTGGAAACGCTGCGTAAGCAGCGCTGCAACTTCGGCGGCGAGCAGTCGGGCCACCTTATCTTTCTTGACCACAACACCACTGGTGATGGTGTTCTCGCTGCTCTGCAACTCTTGGCCATCATGATCCGGAAGGAGAAGCGACTCTCTGAGCTCGCCTCTGTCATGACCCCCTACCCCCAGGTACTGCACAATGTGCGCATGGCAAAGCGTGTTGCTCCAGACGATATACCGGATTTTTCCGAGGCCATGCAAGCGGCACAGGCGCAACTAGGTGCTAATGGACGCGTCCTGGTGCGGCCTTCGGGCACCGAACCGGTGATTCGTGTGATGGTGGAGGGGGAAGATGCGAAACTGATTGATGAACTTGCCCAAAATCTGTGTAATGTGATCCTGCGGGCGGAACGTCGCTAAAAATTACAGCACTATCAGGACCAACTGTTCCTACTTTTCGTTACAGCGTTCATTTTCAAGCATCCTTATCCCAGCCCCGGCGATACCGCCAGAGCTGGGAAGGCAATGCACAAGTTTAGATTCCTTCTGCCACTACTGAGCCCGGGCCAGCCAGGGGCCGGAAGCTTTTTTTGGTGGCCCCGCAACTTGGGCAGACCCAGGTATCGGGCAGGTCTTTAAAGGCCACGCCCGGCTTGATTCCGCCCTTGGGGTCGCCCTTGTCCGGGTCATAAATCCAGTTACAGTTGCTTATCTGGCACTGATACATTTCTTCCGGTGCTGCCATGTTTTCCTCCTGATTGAAGTTCGATGCATGGTGCCGCAGCACATCAACGTGCTTAACATAGTCAAGAACAGCCCGCATATTCAATCAAGCTAACATATGCTGACTGCTCAATCCCGTTCACAGGTCAACATGCTAACCATCAGTTTTCTTAATTTTTTTTGTGCGGCGTTTATGTATAAGTATAGCTGCGACACGATGAAGTCAACCTTGGGAACCATATCAGTGCTGTCTCACAGATTTTCCCTATGGAAAAATCTGTGAGACAGCACTGATATTTAATATAATTTTTCTGATATCAATTTTTTGTATCACGCCTAAGGAAAATATTTTGTATGATTTTTATAAAAGATCACATTTACCCTGTTTAAACTATCTGTTATTTATCATAACCACCAAACCTGTCCAACCAACACAGCACTCAAAAGGAAGGCCAATGGAAAAAATGGAATGGGGACCGGAATTAGAAACCGGTATACTCGAAATAGACACGCAGCATAAGCGCATTGTCCACCTGGTGAATCAGATGCAGGAAGCCAGGATGCGCAAGGACAAGGATACGGTTGCCACGGTTTTCACCGAAGTGGTAGACTGCATCCTTTCGCATTTTACTTTTGAAGAAGCTTTAATGGAAGATGCCCGTTATCGCTTCCTGGGCCCACACCGGCGTGTACACGAACTGTTCGCCAAAAAAATTCCGGAATTTCAGGCGCGCTTTGAAGCTGATGAAGATATCTCCAACGAACTGCACACCACGCTGGTTCGCTGGCTCTACAATCATGTCCGTGGTGATGACCGGGGTTATGTCGAATCGGTGAAGAAATTTTTAGAAGATACGAAGGCGCACGCCCAGAGCCCCAAAGCTTATAAAAATAATGTTCAGGCAGCAATCCTGGAAATTCAGGCGCAACGGCAGCCGGGTTTTCTGGTACGCCTGAAGCAGGCCTTTTTCCCCGATCGCAATCAATCCTGAATAGTGCAGCGGTATATCCTTTATGCCTACTTTACCCCAATGCGCTATCTGATTCGGTATGGGCACACGCCTGGCAACATCTTTGCTATGGAATTGGAAGCACAGGGCGTGCACATAATTTGCGTACACTGATAAACTGATACACAGATTTTTGGCGACTAAAAAAAAGATCCCGTTGGAGTGCTCCGCAACGCCCTCTAAAGCGTCTGCACAAATAGTGCCGCAGGCCGCGTCCACTACTGCACCAGCTAACAAAAGACCAAGCGCCAAGCCCTCCAAGCCAGGGAATTCACCGAGCAAAAAAAACTCCTCTCCAAAAAACAACACCAAGAGTGACAAGCAACCTGCTGGATCTGTGCCAAAGCTTGCCAAAACTTCCCCTCCAAGAAAAAAACAACGAGTCACCAGGACAAAAAAGAAGCGACTTTCCCTGTATCCGCTATTCGCCAGGCTTCTGCGCATCGGCATTGAAACAGGCGCATATCTCTATGCCGGTGTCTTAACCCTTATGGTGCTGCTCGGGTACGCAGCCGAATATCTTACCGGAACAAGCTTTTGGTATCATTTGCTTCCCTTTGCCCTTGCCACGCTGGCTGCCTTTCTGGCCGGAGCATTGCTCTTGCGTGTCTGGTGGCCACTGCGAAACACCCTTGCCCGCCAACACATCGTGCTTGCACCGCTCCTGGCCCTGGTGCTGGCGACCTGCATCGCCTATTTGCACCATGCACAGTATTTCGTCCGGCCCTTGGCACAATTCCGCATCCTGGTCGGCGGTAAGGAGGAAATACGCACAATTACCCTGCGCCATCAAATATTTGCCGCCTATCGCCGTTTGGATGCCGGAGAAATGAATAAAATGCTGGTGCGAGCCGAAGTGTATGCGGCAGATATTGAGGAAGCTGCCCGTATTTTCAGGCTGGATCCGGATATCCTCCATGGACTTGCTGCAGCGGAGTCCTCATTCTATCCCCGCCCCAGTGCAGACGGAGGGCAAGGCCTCTTTCAAATCACCAAAATTCCTGTACAGGCAAGAGATCAGGCCCAGAAGCATCTCGGAAGTGACAGCGCCGACATGGCCGTACACCGGCACAACACCTTCGCCGCGGCCGCAACCTTGCGCTATTATTTGGCCCAGATGAATGGTAACATGGTGCTGGGTCTTTTGGCCTACAATATCGGTCCGGCCAATGGTGGTTTACGTGATATCATGCAGCGGTACAGTGCCGCAGACTTCACCACCATCCAGCCCTACCTGCAGGAAAAACCGAGAAACTATCCGATCCGGGTGCTGGCGTATGCCCTGGCCTTTCGCATCAACCGGGTGGAAAAACGTCTTTTGCCTTACGAGGAAGGAATTAACGCTGTACGTGTGCAGCATATAGGCATTCCAGGCCTGTGACGGCGCGCCTTGGCCCTCGCCTTGCCTGCAGCACGGCACTGTGCTCTTGGTTATGTCCAGTTGCTGTTGGTTGCGTACCTGGAAGCAGGCCTACTCCCCCCGTGGGAGTGTCACACCTACACTCAAGCTTATCCCTAAGAGAATTTCATGCTACAATTTAGCGTAGATTCAGCCGCCTGCATTCAATGCGGAGCCTGTAGCGAAGACTGTCCGACAAAAATCATCTCCATGGGAGACAAGGGCCCTGTCATCCCGGCAGACAAGGAAGAGCTATGCTATCGTTGCCAGCACTGTCTGGCAGTCTGCCCCACCGGCGCACTGTCTATCCTGGGACTCAACCCTGCAAACAGTGTTCCCCTGGCCTCAAAGCTTCCCGTTCCAGAGCAAATGGAGGCGCTGATCAAAGGTCGGCGCTCTGTGCGCCAGTATGCTGAGGATGATCTGAGCCCTGAGCTAATTAACCGCCTGCTTGCAACCGCATGGCACGCGCCTACTGGCGTTAATGCCAGGCAGGTGCGCTTTACAGTAATTGATACCCGGGCAAAACTGCAGCAGTTCCGTGAAACCGTCCTCAATGGCTTGGAAGAGCTTGGGGCGAACAAAACCCTGCCAGCGCACATGGAGCGTTTTCTTCCCTTTGTCCAAGCATGGCAGAAGGAAAAAAAGGACATCATCTTTCGGGATGCGCCCCATCTTGTTCTTGCCTCAGCGCCCAAGGGTGCGCCTACCCCAATGCAGGACTGTCTCATTGCGCTAAGCTATTTTGAACTGTACGCGCAGGCTTGCCAGGTTGGCACGGTTTGGGCTGGACTTGCCTATCTGGCGATTGAAACGCTCCTGTCACGTTTACAGCCTGTACTAGCCTTGCCCGAAAATCACCAAATAGGCTATGCTATGCTATTTGGCAAGGCGGCTGTCCGCTATGAAAGGGGCGTGCAGCACGAGAATGCTCCAATCCATTATGTAAAATGATACGATCGTTCAGCAAAGGCAGTTCCATCGCTGTGCAATCGACTGGTGGTAACTTTTGTTTTTGTCGTTTAAGCACTTTCGGACTTGACAACAAAAACACTGGTGCGGTAAGGAGCCTTGGTTAGATCAGTAATTAATTTGCCGGAGTGGTGAAATTGGTAGACGCACTGGACTCAAAATCCAGCGGGGGCGACCCCATGTCGGTTCGATTCCGACCTCCGGCACCAGTAAAATCAAGTGGTTATCGGTATTGGTGGAAATAGAGTAAAAGTTTATTTACTGAAAGCCCAAATTATAAACCCCGGCAGAGATCATCTGCCGGGGTTGTTTTTTATTTTACCTATCAACCTCAGGCCATTTCACTGCATTAGCCCAACCAGCACACACTTCCCATGCATCTGCCAGACGTTCAAGGCTCGTGTAGGTTTGGTCGCTTTTCTCGTCTACCCAACAGGGCATCTTTTCGATTCCTTCAATTCTGTAATTTTCTGCCCTTTAACGCTGCTCCCTTCGCTGGCACTTTCTTTCTCTGTTCAAGTATTATAACGGTTCGCTAGTTAGTGCTGTTTCTTCTGCTGGCGCAGCTGGTGTCGATGTTCTGGATGGGCTATGGCAATGAGCGCTTTTGCGCGCTGCGTGGGCGACAGCCCTCGGAGTGCAGCTACCCCATATTCGGAAATGGCATAGTCAACGTACTGACAGCTTAAGGAAATTGGTGTGCTAGCGTTAAAACTAGCTACAATATTACCCTGCCTCTTTCCACTCTGCCGGTGAATAAAACTGGAGCGTAGCGCTATAATGCTTTTGCCGCGTACAGCCCCTGAGGCACCCTGGGCAAAATCCGGCAATCCCCCAGGGGCAGCAATAACACGGCCATCAACACCCTCTGCGTTGCAATTCCCTGCCAGATCCATCTGCAATACACTGTTAATGGCACAGAGACCGTCAATGGTTACCAGCGTTTTTAGATTGTGGGTTAGGGAACAGGGGTGGAATTCGATTGCTCCATTGCGGTGCAAAAAATCGTAAAAGCAGCGATTGCCGCCTGCCATGGTGGCAATGCTTATGCCGCGAAAGTGTTTCTTCGTACTGTTGTTAACTACGCCGTTTTCAATTAGCTTTTGCCAGCCTGCAGAAAGAATACCGGTATGGCATCCCAGATTATGCAGATGCTCAAGGTGTCCGAGCACCAAATCCGGCAAGGTACCAATCCCCACCTGCAGCACATCTCCAGGTTCAATCAGCCCAGCCACGTGTCTGGCAATGGCCTGGTCTACCTCATCGCCGCTACTTGCTGTGCCGGTGTCCACCAAATCCTCTTCATGGTGCAGCACATAATCAAGCGCTGATACAGGCAGACAAGTATTGCCTGAAGTGACAGGCATGCGGGGGTTGACTTGAGCCACCACCAGTGGTTTTTGCGCCAGCACCGCAGCCACATAGTCAATCGAAATTCCTAAAGATACCTGCCCGGAGGCATCGGAAGGAGAGACCTGCAGCAAAAGGAGATTGGCACGGACTTTTCCGGAACTGAACAGCTGCGGGATTGCGGCAAAGTTGCAAGGTTCAACCCGGGCCTGCCCCTTATTTACCGCTTGCCGCAACCCTGCGCCGGGCATGAAGGTTGTTACCTTGAAATGCTGAATCGCACCAGCCCGGGCATAGGGTGGCACTACCATAGGCATGAGGCAGTAGAGCCGTGCCCCATGGAAGAGCGGTGCTGCCTCGGCAAATTGTTGCAAAAGCCTTTGTGGCTCGGCAAAGGCCGAGTGGACGACCACCACAGGAGATGGGCCAACACGCGCCGCGATCTCGGAAAAACTGGAGAGGCTTATCGGCAAGGCTCGTTCCTGTTTGCTGGTTGTGCCCGGTGCAGGGCGTGGCTTTCCCCTGGAGAACAGGGTTAGGCAAAAAACAGCCCTCGCCACGGATACAGCGGGCAGAACCAGCGTTTCATTGTTTATGCTAGCAAAACCACCCTACATGGATCGCCGGTATTGCCCGCCCACCTCATAGAGCGCCGCAGTGATCTGCCCTAAGGAACAAACCTGCACGGCATCAATGAGATCGGCAAAGACATTGCCATTGTTGATCACAGTTTGCCTGAGCCGCTCCAGCATGGGTCCGGCAGCCTCCCGGTTCCGTTCTTGGAAATCACGCAAGCGCTTGATTTGAGATTGCTTTTCCTCCTCAGTGGAACGGGCAAGCTCAATTTCAATTGGCACCTCTCCCTTGGGGTTGCGGAAGGTGTTGACCCCTATTATGGGGTATGAGCCATCATGCTTTTTGTGCTCGTAGTAGAGGGATTCTTCCTGGATTTTGCTGCGCTGATAACCGGTTTCCATGGCGCCCAGCACACCACCACGGGTTGCAATGGCCTCAAATTCCTTAAGGACCGCCTCTTCGACCAGATCGGTCAGCTCATCGATAACAAAGGCACCCTGATTGGGATTTTCGGTCATAGCCAGGCCCCATTCACGGTTAATGATCAACTGAATAGCCATGGCCCTGCGCACTGATTCCTCGGAAGGGGTGGTGATGGCCTCATCGTAGGCATTGGTATGAAGGCTGTTGCAGTTATCATAAATGGCAATTAGGGCCTGCAGCGTGGTACGGATATCGTTGAAGGCCATCTCCTGGGCATGGAGGGAGCGGCCAGAGGTCTGGATATGGTATTTCAGTTTCTGTGAGCGCTCATTACCACCGTATTTGTGCTTCATGGCCACGGCCCAGATGCGCCGTGCTACCCGGCCAATCACCGAATATTCAGGTTCCATGCCGTTGGAGAAAAAGAAGCTCAGGTTGGGCGCGAAGTCATCAATGTGCATACCGCGCGCCAGATACGCCTCCACATAGGTAAAACCATTGGCCAGGGTGAAGGCGAGCTGTGAGATCGGGTTAGCCCCGGCTTCGGCAATATGATAGCCGGAGATGGAGACCGAGTAAAAATTGCGCACCTGGTGCTGGACAAAATACTCCTGGATGTCGCCCATCATTTTAAGGGCGAATTCGGTGGAGAAGATGCAGGTGTTCTGCCCCTGATCTTCCTTGAGAATATCGGCCTGCACTGTGCCACGTACCGTGGAAAATACCCGGCAGCGGATATCGGCAATCTCCTCGGCAGTGGGCTGCCGTCCGTGCTGGGTTGCAAAGCGCTCAAGCTGCTGATCCAAGGCGGTATTAAAAAAACAGGCTAGAATAATGGGGGCCGGCCCATTAATGGTCATGGAAACCGATGTGCTGGGCGCGCACAGGTCAAAGCCATCATAGAGCACCTTCATGTCATCCAGGGTAGCAATGGAAACCCCGGAGTTGCCGATTTTGCCGTAAATATCGGGGCGCTCATCCGGATCGCAACCGTACAGGGTTGCTGAATCAAAGGCTGTAGACAGCCTATGCGCCGGCATGCCCGCACTTACCGTCTTAAAACGCCTGTTGGTCCGAAAGGCATCACCCTCACCGGCAAACATGCGGGTAGGATCTTCATTTTCACGCTTAAAGGGGAATACCCCGGCCGTAAAAGGAAAATAACCAGGCAGATGTTCCTTGCGCAAAAATTGGTACAGTTCTCCACGGTCTTCAAAGCGCGGCAAATAGACCTTGCGAATAGTAGAGCCAGAAAGCGAGGTGCGGGTTAGTTTGGTGCGGATTTCCTTGTCGCGAATTTGCACCACATGCTCTTCGCCGGCATACTGGCTGGCCAAATCCTGCCATTCATTCAGCAACTTCTTTGCTCCGGGGGCAAGATCATTTTCCCTGTCAGCAATAAGCTTGGCAAACCCTTCAGTGCTTTTTCCCTCGGCCTCAAGCACGTCCCTGGCCACAGCCAATGCTTGCAACTCCCGTATTTTTTTGACCCGCCGTTCCGTCTTAGCATGGTAACCGCGCACCTCATCTGCAATTTCTGCCAAATAGCGGCTCCGCTCAGCTGGCACAACGGCCCGATACCCTGATGAGGAAGGGACCTGGGTTTGCGGAAGCTTGCCCGGCTGCAGTTGCAGTCCCAATTCATGCAGTTTGGGCGACATGGCCTGAAAAAGCGCAGTCACCCCCTCATCATTGAAACGAGCAGCAATGGTGGGAAAAACCGGCATCTGCTCAGGCGGCGTGGAAAAGGCAGCCTGGTTACGCTGATACTGCTTGCGCACATCCCTGAGTGCATCTTCGGCACCGCTGCGGTCAAACTTATTGATCGCCACAAAATGAGCAAAATCAAGCATGTCGATTTTCTCAAGCTGCGAGGCGGCTCCGAATTCCGGGGTCATCACATACAAGGAAACATCCACATGCGGGACTATGGCGGCATTACCCTGGCCGATACCAGAGGTTTCCACAATGATCAGGTCAAATCCGGAAAGTTTACAGGCCGCGATTACCTCGGGCAGGGCAGCAGAAATTTCACTGCCGGTTTCACGGGTGGCAAGCGAACGCATGAAAATGTTGGGATGCTCAATGGCATTCATGCGGATGCGGTCGCCCAACAGTGCGCCACCGGTGCGCTTGCGGGAAGGATCGATGCTGATGATGGCCAGCTTGAGGCCGTCGTCTTGGTCCAGACGAAAACGCCGTACCAGCTCATCAGTAAGGGACGATTTTCCGGCCCCACCGGTACCGGTAATCCCCAAAACAGGCGTTTTCTTCGTACTGGCGGTGTCCTTGAGATGTTGGCACAACTCTCCGCTGTATGCACCATTTTCCAGGGAGGTGATAATCTGGGCCAACGCCCGTCTCTTGCCGCTCTGCAGCGCCGCCACAACCGCATCCGCGCCTTGAGGCGCCAGAGAAGAAAGATCCGTATCCGCAAGTGCAATCACTTCGTTAATCATCCCCTGCAGGCCCATATTCTGACCATTTTCCGGCGTATAGATGCGGGTAACACCGTAGGCATGCAGTTCTTCCAGTTCCTCAGGCACGATTACCCCACCACCGCCGCCAAACACCTTGATTTTCTCTCCACCCCCCTCCCGTAACAAATCGATCATATACTTGAAAAACTCGACGTGACCCCCCTGGTAGGACGTGATGGCAATGCCCTGTACATCTTCCTGCAGAGCAGCGTTGACAATTTCCTGTACTGAGCGGTTATGACCGAGGTGGATTACCTCCACCCCGCTTGCCTGAAGGATACGACGCATGATGTTGATGGTGGCGTCATGCCCGTCAAAAAGGGAGGTTGCGGTAACAAAACGAACTTTATGGACGGGTTTGTAAGCATGGTGCTGGTTGGCCAAGTGTTCCATAAGATGCGCTCCTTAAGTTGAAAGAAACGGGGATATAATCCCTACGACCTGCACTGGTGAATGGGCTGCTTAATTAAGATGGTTACCAGGAAGCTGTACGCGAATCAACAGATGTTAAATATATCAGCCGAAAATTGCGTATTTTTACGCGTGCAATACAATCAGAAGATATTTCAATATGTCGAAATAATTTCAGGAGATTGGAAGAGATTATTACCAAATGGGAGTGCATTTATCCCAGACGCGGCGAAAAAGCCCGGTTATGACAGCCTCGGGTGTATGCCGGGTGATTACCTGTTGGACAGGTTCATTCAAGGCGTATCTCTGGCCAGGTAAAGCATTTTTTCGCCTGGATGTTTTCCTGATCGCGCCGGTTCTGCACAACAACGGGCTTGGCCTTGGCATTATTTTCTTTGGTTGCGTCGTCACAGGGATCCGGGTGATCAAGAGTAACAATGACAGCATCCACACCGAGAATTTGTTACCTGGGTATGGAGTCTATGGAGTTGCAGAAGAAACAGATATTGCGGATCAGGACGCTACCATCTTACAGGGTCGGAACCGTGCCTTCACAGTAAAGAGGCTGTTCACGGCTGAGCGCCAAGCCTTCGTCCCCTGCCACATCGGCAATACACCATTGCCTGTTCAGATCTGGCATAACGCACCTCATTGTACACCAATTTTGTGATGAAAATTTCGTGCTTTTTTGACTGTGTTACGCCGCTACCAGGCCAGATATCTGCTCTCAAGCAGGCGAGGGAAATACGGCGCGGGCCACACGCAGGTCCTGCGAGCATTTGCATTTGCCAAAGTCAGACGCTTACCAACGCTTTGGGGTAGAGTTGGAGCTAAATCACCCTGGGCAGATCCGCCCACCTGGTGGTATAAGCCGGAGACAGATGCTGCCGCCGTATGGCCCATGCGGGTTTGAGCCCGCTTGCAGCCAGTTGTACGGTGCCAATCTTGTGGTTGATGCCATCAATCGCGGCCATCAACCGGGTGTTGTCGCGCATGGGTGGATCGAAAAAACTGCTCTGCCAGCGGGCGCTGCGGCTGAGTTCGCCCAGCATCACCCCGGCCTTGATATAACGATGACCTTCTTTCCAGATCTTGGCAAGCAAACGCTGGGACAGGCGGTTGCAGTGCAGGGTGTCGTTCAAGGGGCGGGGGAGCGCGCCATGGCTGGCATTGGCATAGAAAGCAGCCTCTTTAGCAAAAGGGCTGGTCTGCACAAACACGGAGAGACTGCTGGCGTACAGGCCTTCGTAGCGCAGGCGGGCGCAGGCAATTTCTATAAAGGTACTGATGGCCTCGCGCATTTCTGTAAACGTCGTAACAGGGCTGCCAAAGGATCGGGAACGGATAATCTGTTTTCTTGTCGCAGGCAAATCTTCCAGGGGTAAACAGGAATGACCGCGCAGTTCTTCGGCAATGCGTACCATGATCACGGAAAAGCGCCGTCGCAGCAAGGCGCCCTCTGTTTGAGCAAGATCGTTGGCGTTGTGGATGCCCAGCGCCTGCAACCGGGGCGCCAGTCTGCGCCCTACGCCCCAGATATCCTCCACCGGAGTCAGCTTAAGTAAACGCTGACACCGTTCTTCATCCTTCAGCACCACCACGCCGTCAGTTTTAGGGTATTTTTTACACGCATCTGCCGCCAGTTTGGCCAGAGTCTTGCTGGGAGCAACCCCGACTGACACGGGAATACCGGTCCATTGCCGAATAGTGCGCCGCAATTCACTGGCAAACTCAGGTAAATTCTGTATACCCCGCAGATCGGCAAAGGCCTCGTCAATGGAGTACTGCTCAACCGCCGGGCAGAGCATGGCAAGGATGCGCATCACCCGCTGCGACATGTCTGCGTACAGGGCGTAGTTTGAGGAGAACACCGCCACATTGTGACGACGGATAATGGGAGCAACCTTGAAAAAGGGTACGGCCATGGCGATGCCTAAAGCCTTGGCCTCGGCGGAGCGGGCCACCACACAGCCATCGTTGTTGGACAGCACCACCACGGGCTTGCCCCTGAGATCAGGGCGGAAAATTGTTTCGCAGGAGGCGTAAAAGCTGTTGCAGTCCACCAAGGCAATCATCTGAACACCCTCACCAGCCCCTTGACCACGCCGATAATTTCAAAATCGTCATGCTCGTGCAGATCAATGGGCTTAAAATCCTTGTTCCTGGGTAAAAGCCGCAGGGGCGACAGGGACAGCTCTTTTACGGTCAGTTCGCCATTGACCACCGCCACCACCTTGTCGCCCTGCACCGGCTGCATGGAGCGGTCAACCGAGAGGATATCGCCGGGAAACACCCCGTCTTCAATGAGCGAAGGGCCATCCACCCGCACAAAAAAGGTGGCAGGCGGATTGGTCACCAAGAGTTCGTTGAGATCCAGGGCACGGTCAATATAGTCGTCTGCTGGCGATGGGAAGCCTGCGGAAATTTTGGACAGGAACAGACGGAAATGGCGAGTGGGAAAATAGCCGGAACAGCCCGCAAGCTGGACAACCACTCCCTTGTCAAATTTTATCATAGCACGTTATCTGGTGGCAAGGTTCACCCGGTACTGTGACCGCTAGCGCACGCAGGCCGGGCAGGTGCCGCTTAAAAAGATCTCGTGGGCCTCGACGACAAAGCCCTCTGGTGTGGCCGCTGGATTGAGGGCGCAGCCTGGCAGCTCATAGATGCGGTCGCAGCTGTTGCAATGAAAATGGTGGTGATGGCCACGGCCGGAGCGCTCATAAATAGTGCCCAAGGTGGGGTGCTGTACCTGCTCCAGCCATCCAGCCTCCACCAGCAGCTTCAAATTGCGGTATACGGTGGCTTGGTTCAGGCTGGGCACCAGGAGGCGGCCAAGTTCAAGGATGTCTTCCAGGCGAAGCGGCCGTCCAGCGTTGCGGAAAACCTCCTGAATCGCCTCGCGTTGTACTGTTCTTCGCTGCATACTCTGGTCTCCTTGTTCCTCTTTAACTTTGTATCGCCCATGGGGCAAAATTGCAAAACATCTTGTACCCAAGCTTGACAGCTGCATGCAAAGTGGTAAAAGCATAATGCGACTGCGTTTGCAATAGCAACACTCTCCCTCAAATACTCATACAAGCCCGGAGGTATTTTTCATGAAATATGCACGTTCTGCCTTTTTTACACTGCTCATGCTCGTTATGTGTGTATCGGCTGCCGGTTTAGCACTGCCCCACAGGGTGGTCGCTGCAGAAGTACAGCCTATCAAAGTGCTGGTCAGCACCTTCCCCATCTATCAGTTTACTCGCAACATTACCGCAGGTAGCAAGCTGCTCCAGGTGGATTTGATGATCCCGGCCCAACTCGGCTGCCCGCATGACTACGCCCTCACCCCCCAAGACATGCAAAAACTTGGTGAAGCACAAATTTTTATCATCAATGGCCTGGGCATGGAGGAATTTTTGGGAGCGCCTCTCAAACAGGCCAATCCCAATCTGCAGCTGATAGACAGCAGCAAAGGCATCGAAGATATCCTCAACTACGAGGGTGAAGAGGCCAGCGAAGAAGCACATGCGCACCACGATGGCCATAATCATAACCACGATCATGACGGGCATGCAGAGGAGGCACATACCCCGCATAGCCATGGCAGCGGCCCAAATCCGCACATCTTTGCCAGCCCGCGCATGGCAGCGCTCCAGGCAGGCAACATCGCCAAGGCCCTGGCTGAAGTTGTGCCTGCAGAAAAAGAGCTGTTTACCCGCAACGCCTTAGCGTATCAGCAAAAACTTGCTGAACTGGATAGTGAATTTCAGCAGCTGGGGAAAAAATTGGCCAATACCCGCATCGTTACCCAACATGGCGTATTCGACTACCTGGCCCGCGATACAAGCCTTGAGATTGTGGCGGTTATAGCAACAGTTCCGGGACAAGATCCCTCGGCGGCCGAGGCGCTGAATCTGGTACGAATCATACGGGAGAAAAAAGCAGGTGCTATTTTCACCGAACCACAGTATCCAGACAGCATTGGTAATACTGTCGCCAGGGAAAGCGGCGTCCAACTTGCCATGCTGGATCCGGTTGCCAATGGTCCACGAGGACTGACACCTTTAGACTACTACGAAACCATCATGCGCACCAATTTACGCACCCTTGCGGAGACTCTTGGAACCAAATAAGGTTGCAGTGGCTGCCCCACCGGTACTATGCGACTCCAAGCCAGCGCTTCTTTTTGAAGAAGTTACCGTGGTGCGTGGCGGCATCCCTGTTCTGGATGCTGTTCGCGCTACAGTGCCCATCGGTAGTTGCACCGCCATCGTCGGCCCCAATGGCTCGGGTAAAACCTCCTTGCTCCTGGCCCTACTGGGAGAATTATCCCATCAGGGCCAGATCAGTTTTCCCGGCTACGGCGGCGAACGCCCCCGCATCGGTTATGTACCCCAACGATTCACTTTTGACCGTGGCCTGCCACTAACGGTGGGCGAGTTTTTAGCCCTGGGTTTTCAAACTCGTCCGCTCTGGTTTGGTGTGTCACCACGTGTACAAAAAAAAGCTAAGACAATGCTGGCACAGGTACAGGCAGAACATCTGCTTCGCCGTCGTCTGGGTGCACTTTCCGGTGGGGAACTGCAGCGAGTGCTCCTGGCCTTGGCATTGCAGCAGGAGCCGGAACTGCTGGTGCTGGATGAACCTGCTGCAGGGGTCGATTTTCAGGGCGAATACGTCTTTTGTGATCTGCTGGATAACCTGCGTTGCAGTTGGGGCTTTACCCAGCTTATGGTCAGCCATGATCTCCCCACCGTCACCCACCATGCCACCCACGTTATCTGCCTCAATCACCGGGTTGTGGCCGAGGGGCCGCCGCAGCGGGTACTGACTCCAGAAAACCTGAGCGCCATTTTCGGTTTACACATGGGAATGGTCAGCCTGAAGTCCATGCCCATGGCCCAAGCGGGCTGTACCGCCCCATGCTGTCAACCACAAGCTGAGAACACGGCCGATGCCTGATCTTTCCTGGCTGTACGCCTTTGTTGCCCAGGCACTGCCCCTGCCCTGTATGCAGGCGCGCTTCATGCAACAGGCGCTGGTGGCGCTCTTGTTGCTTGCCCCCATGACTGCGGCCATGGGTATTATCATGGTCAACTTCCGCATGGCCTTCTATGCCGAGGCCATCAGCCATTCTGCCTTTACCGGTGTGGCTCTGGGCATGCTGCTCGCCATTTCGCCCGATTGGACCATGCCCCTGTTCGGACTGGCAGTGGGTTTGGGTATTACCGCAGCCCAACGCCACAGTGATCTGGCCAGTGATACCGTTATCGGCGTTTTTTTCTCCGGCATGATCGCCTTTGGTCTGGCCATGGTCAGCCGGGATCGCTCGCTGGCGCGCGACATGCAACGTTTTCTCTATGGTGATATCCTCACCATTAGTGAAACCGAGATCTGGGTACTTTTGCTGCTGCTCTTCTTTGTGCTGATCTTCCTTGCCCGCACCTATAACCGGCTGCTGTATGTGGGCATCAATACCACCCTGGCCCGTACTCACCGGGTTCGGGTACCGCCCCTGCAGTATGTATTTGCGGGCTTGCTTGCCCTCATTGTCATGCTGGCCGTACAGGCCATCGGTGTCTTCCTGGTGACGGCCCTCTTGGTAGTTCCAGCAGCCAGCGCCCGTAATCTGTCTCGGAACGCGGGGACCATGTTCTGGTGGACACTCCTCATCAGTACCAGCTCTGCCATACTGGGCCTGATCGTCTCAGCCCAAGACTGGGCCCGCACCGCCACCGGTGCCACCATCATCCTCATAGCCTGCTGCTGGTTTGCCTGCAGCCTGCTTTTTGCCCGCGGCACACGAACCTAGAACGATTGAGCCTTTAACTGCCTTGATAAGGGCGGAGCGCAGTCAAAAAATCTCCCCAGGTCTCAAAATGATAAAAGGGGAAATGCGGCCAGGGCATGATTTGGCACTCCGTCTGCCGGCCCCAAGCCCGCGCCTGATTGCGGCCGGAAAAGATGCGATCGCGACCGGTAATGACATGGTGGCTGAAAATATCCAGCGCAGTTTTAGCCTGCACGCTGCCCTGGTGCAAAAACGCCAACTCGTGGCGCAAATCTTCCAAGCTGCGGCTGGGTGTGTTCGCCAGAAAAAGTTCTCTATGGGCTGGCTCATCAAACATGGCCCGATAAAAGGCGTGCAGTTTTTCCTGGCCAAAATCGGCGAGCATGCTTTCGAATTGCTCCGGTGCAAGACCAAAGCGCGCATCCACTGGCTGCAAAGTACCGCCCAGGGCAATGACCTCGTTGCAGGCCGCTCTGAGCGGCCAGGCACAGACCTGCGCTGCCATCCACACTCCAAAAGACCAGGCAACAAGCACGATTTCCTCATACTGATGCAATTCTGCCAGTTGCGGCGGTTCCAGACTTTGGTAATGGCTGAGCATGCACACATCCACCCCGCCAGCCAGCAGAGGAGAAAAGGGCTCGGCATCCATGCCCCAGCCGGCAAAGAAGAGCAGGCATACCGGTTCCTGACGCCGGTGCAGCCAGGTACAAACAGCTCCTGTTCCATCTCCCATTGTATTTTCTTTAAGAAGCATTTCTTCTCCTTTTCCGTAGTTCGTGAGCCCTACCAATCAACTTCTGCTTGACAGCCCTATATCCGGTCAGTACACAATGTGATTATGTGTTATTATTATTTTTTTCGTGTGCAATACTTTCCAGGAGGTTGATATGTTCTGCGTTCCCGCACTTACCCTGCCCTTGGCCTTTTTCATCTTATGCAATACCGCTCATGCCCACTTTGGCATGGTCATTCCCAGCCGGGACATAGTAGCAGACAGGCAACAGGCCAATATACGCCTCAACCTTTCCTTTTCCCATCCTATGGAAGCGGTCGGCATGGCGCAGGATAAACCGGCTGCCTTTTACGTAGTAGCAGACGGTGAAAAAAAAGATCTCAACAGCAGCCTGCAACCAGCTACTGCTTTTGGTCAGCAGGCCTGGAGCGCTGATTATACTTTTGCCCGACCAGGTCTCTACCAGTTTGTCATGGAGCCTGCGCCCTACTGGGAACCGGCGGAAGACTGCTTCATCATCCACTACACCAAAACCTATGTCACCGCCTTTGGTGGGGAAGAGGGCTGGGACGAGCCTGTTGGCCTAAAAACAGAAATCGTACCCCTCACCCGCCCCTTTGGCAACTATACGGGTAATCTGTTCCAGGGACAGGTGCTTTTGGATGGCAAACCAGTAGCGGGCGCGCTGGTTGAGGTGGAGTATTTTAATCAGAATCAAAACTACCTGCCACCGGAGGATGCTTTCATCACCCAAGCGGTCAAGGCGGATGCCAACGGGGTGTTTTCCTATGCCATCCCCTTTGCCGGCTGGTGGGGTTTTGCCGCTTTGAGCACGGCTACAGAAAAAATCACGCATGAGGGCAGCCTCAAGGAGGTGGAACTCGGGGCGGTGCTCTGGTCGCACTTTGTTGACCCGCAGCGTAAATAGAGGCGAACTACATGCACATTGCCGAAGGAGTACTCGGGCCACCTATTCTTGCTCTGGGCGGCGCGCTGAGTCTGGCAGGCTGCGCCCTTGGTTTGCGCCGTCTGGATGAAAACCGGATCATCCCGGTGGCCCTACTCTCCGCCGCCTTTTTTACCGCCTCGCTTGTGCATGTGCCCATTGGCCCGGTGAGCGCACATCTGATCCTCAACGGTCTATTAGGCGTGCTCCTGGGCTGGGCCGCCTTTCCCGCCATTGCAGTGGCGCTTCTTTTGCAAGCCCTGCTCTTTCAATATGGCGGTCTGACCACCCTGGGGGTCAATACCTTGAACATGGCCCTGCCCGCCATTCTGGCCGGCTATCTGGCGCGCCCCTGGTTGAACCGCGAGGGCTGGCCAAGATTTTTCTCCGCCTTCTGCTGCGGCATGTGTGGCGTAGCAGGGGCGGCCATCCTCACCGCCCTGAGTCTCGGCTTTACGGATGAGGGTTTTGCTACTGCCGCCAAAGTCCTGATGTTCGGGCATCTGCCCGTGGCCGTGGCGGAAGGCCTGGTGACTGCCTCGGCCGTTGCCTTTCTCGCTAAAGTACGCCCAGCATTGCTCCAGCGACCTCATCACAGTGTATAACGGGTGAAAACCATGCTCCGTCTTATCACTCCCTGCCTCCTCATACTCAGCCTGCTTTGCCCAGCCACACCAGCTCTGGCCCACCGGGTGCATCTCTTTGCCTATGTGGAACAGGGGCAGATTGTGGTTGATGGCCGCTTCAGCAAGGCAAAACCGGTACAGAACGGCATCATTGAAATTGTTGAGGCAGAGAGCGGCAAACCGCTTGTCCAGGGCAAAACCGATAGCCAGGGCGCGGCCCGCTTTGCCATTCCCGCCGAGATTGCAGAGCAGCCTGTTGACCTGCGCCTCACCATCAAAGCTGGCGAAGGCCATCAGGGCGAATGGATACTGCCTGCAGCAGAACTGAATTCGCAGACAGCCGCCTTGCCGCCATCGCCGGAGACAACTCCTGCACCGCATTCTGCCGTAGAAAAAACGCCGTCTGCGCCTGTCTTACCAGCGACAGCCAATACCTCTGCTCAGGTCAGCATAAGCGTGCAGGAGCTTGAGGCCATGATCAACCGTTCGCTTGATGCCCGTCTTGGCCCGATCAAGGCCATGCTGGCTGCCGAGCAAGCCAAAGGGCCGGGCTTTATTGAAATTATTGGCGGTATTGGCTGGATTTTCGGCATCTTAGCCCTGCTTCTGGTCTGGAAAAACCGAAAAAAAACGGAATAAATCTGGTGTTTTCTGAACCCTTTGCTCATGGGAACAGCTGGGTACATGCACTCGATGCTCGCCTGCGCATTGGCGTCGCCTTCATTTTTTCCTGCGTACTGGCCGTGGCAACTACCTGGCAACAGGCTAAATTCGGCCTTATTGCCGCCTGCCTGCTCCTTATCTGCAGCCGCCCGCCCCTGCGGCCACTGCTGCGGCGCTTGGCTGCGGTCAATATCTTTGTGCTTTTTCTATGGCTGACTGTGCCCTGCACCATGCCTGGCCCGGCGGCCTTCCATCTAGGCAGCCTCAGTTGCAGCCTGGCTGGTTTGCACCTGGTGTGGCTGATTACCCTGAAAGCCAATGCCATCAGCCTGCTTTTTATTGCCTGCGTGGCTACAATGCCGGTGGCGTATTTTGGCCATGCACTCCATGCCCTGCGCCTGCCGGGAAAGTTTGTCTTTCTGTTGCTCTTTACCTACCGTGCCATCTTCCTTCTGGCCGATGAATGGCAGCGCCTCAACACAGCCCTGCGCCTGCATAATTTTGTCGCCACGAGCAGTCTGCACAGTTACCGTACCCTGGGTACCCTGGTGGGCCTGACCCTGTTGCGCAGTATCGACCGAGCCGGGCGTATCCATCAGGCCATGCTGCTGCGCGGTTTTAGCGGCCACTTTACCTCGCTGGCCGAATTCCGCTTCACCCGTAGGGATGGTAAATTTACCGTCGCAGCCCTTGCGCTGCTACTCTTGTATTTCACCCTTTTCTAGACAACAATGCCTCTCTTTGCTCTGGACCACATCTCCTTTGCCTACCCGCAGGGGCCAGAACTTTTGCAGGATACATCTTTTGCCTTCCATGCCACCGAAAAGATCGGCTTCCACGGGCCGAACGGCTGCGGCAAAAGCACCTTTTTCCTCCTGGTGACCGGGCTGCTCAAGCCAAAGAGCGGCCATATCCGCTTCTATGACTGCATTATCAGTAAGGAAAAGGAATTCCGGGCACTGCGGCGGGAAGTGGGGCTGGTGCTGCAAAATGCGGATGACCAGCTCTTTCATGCCACCGTGCTGGAAGACTTGGCCTTTGGCCCGCTCAACCTGGGTTTGTCTCCGGCTGAGGCAAAAAAACGGGCCGAGCAGACCCTGGCACAGCTCGGTCTGAGTAATCTGCGCGACCGGCTGACCCACCAACTCTCTGGCGGCGAAAAGCGGCTGATCGCACTGGCCTCAATCCTGGCCATGCAACCCAAGGTGCTTCTTCTGGATGAACCCACCAACGACCTTGATCCAACGCATAAAAAAAAGCTCATGCAGATTTTGCATGAGCTTCAGACCGGATGGATTATCGTCTCGCACGACTTTGATTTTTTACGTGATACCTGCACTGGCTTTATGAGCATTGAAGGTCAGCGGCTCAGGCGCAGCGAGAGCCTGCATCTGCATCAGCATGTGCATGCGCATCCCCTGGGGGATATGCCCCATGCCCACGAATGATTCCAGCGCCTGAGTCTAGATGCTAACTTTTGCTCATGGCCTGGGCGATCAGCCTGGGCAATGGTGCGAGCATCTCCCAGCTCATGGAGGCGTTAAGGGAAAGGCGCAGACGCGAGGTGCCCTGGGGCACCGTGGGCGGACGAATAGCTGTCACCCAATAGCCCTGGCCGCGCACCTCTTCAGCCACGGCCAAGGTGCGGCTGGAATCGCCAATTAAAACCGGCACAATATTGCTCGCCCCCATGGTGTCCAGGCCTTCGGCCCGCAAAGCCTGGCGCAGACGTTCAGATAGCTCCGCCACCCGTATGCGCTCTGCCGCCAGCCTTGGCAAACGCTTCAGCACAAAATGCAGCCAGGCCACATTGACCGGGGGCAGACCAGTGCTGAAGATCTGCGGCCGGGCGGTATTGATAAGATAGTCAACAACACTGCGCTTGGCCACGACAAAGGCTCCCACCCCGCCATAGGCCTTGCCGCAGGTGCCGATGAAAAGATCAATGCTCTTGAGAACACCCTGCTCTTCGGCAAGGCCGCGGCCGCCTGCTCCCCGGATGCCCACCCCGTGCGCCTCGTCCAAATAAAGTACCGCTCCCCATTTCTCCTTCAGCCGCACCAATTCGACAAGATCGGCACAGTCGCCATCCATGCTGAAGATGGATTCACTCACCAGAAAAACATGGCGATAACGCTCTCGCTCCCGGGCAAGAATACGCTCGATAGCAGCATAATCCAGATGCGGGTAGCGCAGCACCTTGGCTCGACTCAGACGCATGCCGTCGATCAGGCTGGCATGGCAGAGCTTGTCGGCCAAAATTAGGTCTTCCTTGGTACTGAGCGCGGGTAAAAGGCCCACGTTGAGGTGGTAACCGGAGTTGAACAATAGGGCTGCTTCCTGCTGGTAAAAACGAGCCAGCTCCTCTTCAAACAGGGCGCACACCTGAGTGTTGCCAGTCATCAGGCGGGAGGCGGTACTGCCCAGACCATGGCTGGTCAGCAGGTTTTTATTGTGCTGCTGACCGTAAAAGACCGCGCAGAGGGCGCTATCCGTGGCCAAGCCCAGATAATCATTACCCGCCAGGTTGAGGTAGCGCCGGCCTGCCACTGTAATGTCACCACCTGGTTGATGCTCTACTGCCATGAAGTTGCGCAATTGTCCCTGGCTGCGCAGTTCATCCAGCCTGGCACTCAGATCAGTGACAAAATTATTCATCGTTATCCGCAGGGAAATATTCCGCATACAAGGGTTCGCTCCAGCCCACTAAATAACGCGATCCCAAACGGAGGGTGGGTGCACGCAGGGTACCGCTGCGGCCAAGCGCTTCGGCAAGCACGGCTTCCTTGCCATCTTTCTTTGGCTCCAGATGCAGCACCTTCTTACCCTTAGCGATGACAATTTCACCGGCTTTCTCCAAAAGCTGCCAGGCCTCGTCAGCGCGCAGGGTTTCCTTGCGCGCATCAGCCACACTGTCAATTGCCATACCCCTTTCCTCCAGCACAGCCTGTGCCTTGATACAGGATGCTCAGCCCTTACGCAGATAGGCCCAATCAATACGCATTGTTATCCTCCCTAAGAAACAGTAGACAGTCACAGCAATACCGACAGCAGAGCGCCGGTTGATTATTGGAACACGCTACTATAGAGAAAGGTACCGGACAATTCAAGCAGCCGCAGGAAAAATCCGGAACCGTCACAGGAGTACTTATGAGCAACAAAGCAGAGGCCACCGAGCCACAGGGAGAGCTCTTGCTCCGCACCATTCCCATGCCCACGGACACCAGCTTTAATGGCGATGTCTTTGGCGGCTGGATCATGTCGCAGATGGATCTGGCTGGCAGCATCCTGGCCAAGCAGACCGCCCGCACCCGCACCACCACCGTAGCGGTGGAGGGCATGCGCTTTATCCGGCCGGTACGGGTCGGTGATGTGGTCAGTAGCTATGGCCGTGTCAGCCGGATTGGTACCACTTCGCTGACCATTATCGTCGAGGTCTGGGTGCTGCCGGTGCTACCGGATCGGGACATGGCCTTTCGGGCCGTCAAGGTCACAGAGGCAGCCATCACCTATGTTTCTTTAGGGGAGGATGGCAAGAAACAGGTGATCCAAAGGGATTGAGTCCGTCCTGTACAGCCGAATCAGAGTTGCTGCTCCACTTCTTTAAGTAGGCGGGGCAGGCTCTCTCTAATATCGCCGCCCAGAAAAAAATCGGGCTGAATGCCGGTGGCGGCAGCAAGGGACGGCTCCCTGTTCATTTCGATAATGCTGCCGCCCTGGCGGCTCACCAGTCCGGGCAGGGCTGCCGCCGGATAAACTTGGGCCGAAGTGCCGATCACCAAGAGCACATCACAGCCGCTGGCCAGGCCATGCACGCTTTCCAGTTCCGCCACGTTCTCGCCAAAGAGCACCACCTTGGGCTTCAGGCTAAAACCGCATTCCGGGCAGGCAGGCACCGTGTTTTCTCTAAGCCTGGTTGTGTCCAAGGCTTCTTCATAACCGCAGCGCAGGCAATGCAAAATGTTACTGCCGCCATGCATCTCCACCACGTATTTGCTGCCAGCAGCCTGATGCAGGCCGTCTATATTCTGGGTGATGATGGCGGTTAAACGTCCATGCCCTTCCAGCGTTGCCAGTGCATAATGGGCGGGATTCGGCTCTTTATCCGCAAGCATCTCCGCCATGGCGCGGAATAGCTGCCAGGCCTTGGCCGGATTCTGCAAAAAAACATCAAGGGTAGCATATTCGTCCGGCTGGAAATGGCTCCATAGCCCGCCAGCACTGCGAAAATCCGGAATGCCACTGGGCACGGAAATGCCTGCCCCGGTCAGGGCCACGCTTTGACGGGCAGTGGCAAGCAGGGTGGCTGCATTTGCCGCCTTCTTTTTTGGGTTTTCAATGGGTTGGTGCATATTTATTCAACACCACGCTAAGTTAAGAACATAAGCAGGCCCATAATAACCAGCAAGACATACACCAGGCGCAGATAGGTTTGCTGGTTAATGCGGCGGCTCAAGCGCGAACCAAGCAAGGTGCCCAGGAAAACAAAAGGCGCGGTGATGGCAAAAAGCAGCCAGGTCCCTGGGCCAAAGTTACCGCCAAAAAAGTAGACCACCATAGTGAACAGGCCATTATAGAGAAAAAATCCGGTCAGGGTGGCCTTCATCTCCTCTTTTCTCCAGCCGGTGAGGGTAGTGTAAATGATGGAGGGCGGCCCGCCCGCACTGATGATCGAGGTGATCGCACCGGTGCCAAAACCAGCAACATAACCCCAGGCAGAAGAAAGATACAGGGGCTTGGGCCGGAACAGCAGGTTGAAGAGGCTGTAGCTGATCAAAAGAAAGCCCAGAAGAACCTCCAGCCAGTTCGGGTTGACATGCTTAAACCAGTATGCACCCAAAAGCACGCCAGGCACTGCCCCGATAAAAAGGGGCATGATCTTGCTCCAGTCAAAGTGACGGCGCAGATCATACGCCATGGAAGTGGTGATGATCATATTGTGGAGGATGCACAGCCCAACCGCCAGCTTGATGTCAATCATCAGGGTCAAAAGCGGAATAGCCACCAGGCCAGCGCCAAAGCCAGTCAGGCCCTGCACACCACCGGCAAAGAGAAATACACAGCAGCAATACAGATACACAAGCATAGAACTTTCCGAGTAAAAAAAAGACGCAGCAGTTTCCTGAAGGATCAGACGTCTGCCTGTTCTGCCTATCCTGCCTGTGCGGGCTGCAACTGTTCCTGCTGGCGCTTACGCAGGGCCTCATCCACTGCGCCCTGATTAAAGAGGAGCATTCGCAACAGGAAGGCATAAGCCAGCACTGCCAACACAGCAAAAAGTGGCAAAAAATATCCCAGCGGACACAGTACCAGCACTGTAAACCAGTGGAGCAAAATGATCTTGCTGGAATGGAGCTGCAAAGGAAAATCGTCATGGCGGCCAATCACCATCAAGCCGCTCAAGTTCCAGCCGTAGAGGGCGGTAAAGGCGTGCAGCCGCAGCAGGGGTTGGCTGTACTCCGGGATATAGTAGGGCGAGGAGGCTAGCACAATGTAGGCAATACCGGTGATGGAGGTTATCAGCAGAAAAAGAATACCCGAGCTGAGGAATGCCTTCTGCTGCAACTGAATACCTTGCCGCCAGTACAACCAGAACACATAGGCTACGGCCACAAAGAGTGTGGTGGCGATGAATACCTGGGCCTCGAACATATTGGCGAGGATGAAGAGAAAGAAAATGATCACTCCCAGGTTGATCACCCAGAAGGAAGCTGCCTTCAAAGTCTTGGTGGTATGAGTTTGAGCCCGTTGCATCAAGCTGAAGATAACTGACATGGATATCAGCGAGACCGGGAAGGAAAAGCCGAGGAAAAAGGTATCGAGCTTCAGTTTTTCAATGTGCCACCAGTGCAGATACACGGAGTTGAGCATAACGATACTCGACATGGCCAAACCTATGGACAGGCAAAGCAGGGCTGCCTGGTGGAACTTACGGGTCGTCGATTCCCTGGCTGCAAATAGGGCCCTGGGCACGACACTGCCAAAATGTTTCACCCGCGCCCGCTCTACTACCCAGGCCAATGCAAGCGACAAACCCATGGCTGCCGCATACCAGTGGAGAAAAGCACTGAAGGCAAAGGCCACGGCCAGCAGCAAAAAAAGCCTGGTTCGTAGGGTCAGATGGGTTTGTCCTTCCGTGTAGTACACCAAGAGGGTGCCACCGCTGCAGAGGTTGAATAAAAAGATATGCAGGCGCTCAAAATTGATCTGCTCAGACGGGACCACATGATGCAAAAAACCGCAGGCCAGTGCGGTTGTCATCATGAGCCAGAGGATAACTTTCAGGGAGGTGCTCACGGTTGTATCGTCACGTATAATAACAGAATAAAGTAGGCCCAGTCTTCCAGTTCCAGATTAAAGCTGCTTTCAAGGAGGCAAGGGAAGTACGACGCAAGCGTACATACAGGTACTCCGAGGAGTATTTTCCGAAGCCAACACAGAGGGCACTTTTATATGGAATTGGAATCAGGCCCGGCCCAGCATGGTGCCCAGCGCAGTGCGCAAATCAGGATGACGGAAACGGTAGCCCGAAGACATGAGCTTATCGGCCGAGGCGCGACAGCCATCCAGCAGCACCTCTGCACCCATTTGGCCAAAAACAAGCCGCACCACCGCCGCAGGCACGGGCGGCAGGAGCGGCCTCCGCATCACTTGGGCCAAAGTAGCAAGAAGTTCGCGGTTTGTCACGGGCTGTGGGGCAACAATATTAAGCGGACCTTGCAGTTCTGGACTTACCAAAACATGGAGCATTGCACCGACGGCATCGTGCAAACCAATCCAACTGATGTACTGCTCACCACTGCCAAAACGGCGGCTAAAACCCAGGGCCGACGTGGACAGTAATCGTGCCAGCGCACCGCCTCTTGGCGTGAGCACCACGCCAATACGCAATGACACCGTGCGGATACCCGCATCTTCAGCAGGCCTTGCCGCCTGCTCCCACCTGGAACAGACATCGGAAATAAAGGCAGAACCTGCCTGGTTTTCTTCGATAATGCAGCAATCCTGACAATCGCCATAAAAACCCACGGCCGAGGCGCTGAGCAGCACGGCCGGTTTCTGCTCGCAGCGAGCCAGTTCCTGGGCCAGCAGGCTGGTGCCCTGCACTCGGCTGTCGATCATCCGCTGCTTTTTTTCCTCGGTCCAGCGACCCTCGCCAATGTTATCGGCCGCCAGGTGAATAACCCCATCAAAGGCCGGCAAACCAGCCAGGTTGAGCAGCCCTCTGGCCGGGTTCCAGTAGATTTCCCGCTCGCTGCGCCTGGGCTGACGCCGTACCAGACGCCAGACCTCATGACCGCCGGTGGTCAGCAGCGGAATCAGCGCCGAACCCAGCACCCCGCTGGCTCCGCTGATAAGGATGCGCAAGGGGCGTTTACTAGCATAGCCATGTAAAAAAAGGTCATCTGCCAGGGTAGCATGCCGGTAGCGGAAGGTTCTGGTCAAAACCGGCTCCACCAGCAGTTTGCCCGCCCAAGGGAAGAGGAAATGCAGTGGCAGGGCATAGTTGATATGATCCTTCAGACGCGCACCCTCGGACGTTTCTGTAAAGCTATGGGTATGCACCCAGCGTTTGAAAGGGCCGCTGGCCTGGATATCCCGAAAATACACATTCGGCACATTTTCGATATGGTGCGCGCGCCACAGATAGGGCACGGGTCCGGCATGCATGCGCATGGTCACCCGGCCGCCCGGATCAATGCCACCACTGCGAGCCGCTACCGTGGTGCGCTCCCAGGGCGGAATCAGACGATCGAGCGCGCCGGGGCGGCTATGCCAATTGTAAAGCTCCTCCACGCCGCAGGGAAAAACTGTGGCAGCGCTGAAGGAACCTGGAGCAGTATTAAAGGAGATCACGCAGGGCCTGCTCAAGTTTGGGATAGGTAAAAACAAAACCGTTTTCTTCAAGTGCTCGCGGCAGAACCTTTTGCCCTTGTAAAAGTGATTCGCCAAACTCACCCAGGCCGAGTTTCATCAATGGTGCAGGCGCGGGGAAAAAGGCTGGGCGACCAAGTTGGGCCGCCAGGGTTTTGGCAAACTTGATCTGCCGCACCGCGTCGGGGGCAGTGAAGTTAAAGGGGCCGCGGCACTCACTGCAGTTGAGGAGAAACTGCGCCGCCGCAACCAGATCTTTAAGATGAATCCAGGGGAACCACTGCCTGCCACTGCCTATGGGGCCACCCAGGCCAAGCTGAAAGGGCAGCTTCATAGTTTTAAGCGCTCCCCCCTGTTCCCCCATAACCACGGCAAAACGCATGATGGCTACCCTCGCGCCCTTGTCTTCGGCACGGCGGGCCTCGGCCTCCCATTCCCGGCACACCCGGGCAAGGAAGCCATTGCCACTGGGGCTGGCCTCTGTTTGCTCGCTCTCACCGCCATTACCGTAATAACCAGCAGCCGAGGTACTCAAGAGTACCATATTGCTGCCCTGTGGAATGGCATCCACCAGGTTCCTGGTGGTTTTAATGCGGGTATCGAGAATCGCTTCCTTGGCGGATTTCGTCCACAGGGTAAAAACCGATCTGCCCGCCAGGTTAATGAGGGCATCCTGCTGGGCCACGCTATCCTGCCAAGGCCCGGGTTTGGTGGTATCTGCGGCGATGCACTGCAGGTTCGCCTGCCCTGTATAACGGCTGCAGCTTTTCTCACTACTGCCAATGATGGTGACCTCATGACCATCTTCAAGCAGGGCCTTGCTCATGGCGCTGCCAACAAAACCGGTGCCTCCGGTGATCAGTATCTTCATGGCTCCTCCTGGCCTTGCGGCTGGTGCGGGTTATGAATTTTTCCATACCTTAAGGAAGATAGCCCATAAATAAAGAGCAGGCTGGTGAAATAAGCTGATGCCGCGTAAGGCGGGCCCGGCCAGAATGATCAGACAAAGAGGATGCTCAAGGCAAGGATGCTTTGCCACGCACAGTGTACAGGGTGCAGTTTTTTTCGCTCGCTCGACCGGCTTCATGGAACACCGGCGTCCTTTTTTAATGAACAAAAAAAAGCACTATCTCAATGGCAATCAAGATGATGATAATCCATTCCAACAGGCTGGAATGATTATGCTTCTGTTCATCAGCCATCATCTCCAGGAGTTCCTGGATCACTTCCAGCCGGTGCTTCAGCATCTCTGCTCTGGGAGTAATTTCCAAATAGCGGGCCAGGCCCAGGTAATACTGTTCCAGTTCGGGATATTCCCAAATAAATTCAGGGGTATCGAGCAAATTAAACTGTAGGATAATGCGTGATTTTTCTAGATAAACCCGGCCCCGTTCCTTGGCAAGCCGGTGGCGGGAGAGCGCTATCTTGCCCCTCTCCGCCAGACTGACCGGAATATAGTTGGTCTGCTCGATCATCTGTTCAATCGAACTTTCAAAAAAAGCCAGCTTGGTGGACTGTGCCAAGGCGTGTCCCAGGGAAAGGAGGGCCTGTTCGCTGGTATTATCGCTCTCAATAAGGTCATTGCGGATCTGAAAGCCCTTACCCTCGGCTGCTGGTTGAAAGCTCAACTCTTCCTCGATAAAGGGCTCGAAAGGTTGCTGTGCGTATTTCAGCAGGGTATCCAGGAGGCGTTTTTCCGCATCGTAGCCAACGTTGCAAAAAACGCAGACCCCATAATCAAAGATAAAAACCAGGCCATCCTCTTCAGGATGCGCAATGAGCACATCACGCATCAGGGCGGCATCGCCTTGAAGGAGCACCTGTTCAGACAAGTCGGCAAAGCGCAGACTTTCTGCAAAACAAACCGTTCGAATTTTTATCATAGCTTCCTGAAGTTTCCCTTAACGGGGCCATTGATTTCCAACTCTGCACCCGCAAACACTGGGTAGATTACGTGCAGCAGCGCTCTCTATACAAGCCTGTTGCAGGCAGCCTGCTGTTCGCTGCCTTACAGCCAAGCTGGTGTGGCGCGGTAAAGCGAGGATACAATGCCAAGGGCGCACTGCGCAATGGCGCAATACGGAACTCGATACGGCCAGAAGCCCAGCTTATCTTACCGGAATGTTGTATTCTTCCGTGAGCTGATCAAGATAGCGCCCGGCTGAATGGAGATCCCATTGCACCTGCTCCCGCTCACTATCCAGTTCGCGAATGTCCCGGCGGAGGCGGTAATAGGCATCGCGGGCTTTTTCATCTTTTCCCAACTGATAGACAGTACTATCCAACTGGTATTCCTTGCGATCCAGCTGGTCATCGATGGAGTCCAGCCGCTCTCGCAGAGTATAGATCGCATAGGCAGCAGCATTGAGCTCTTCAAAGCGCACGTCCAGTTCAGACGGGCAGACTCCCTGATAACGCTCCCCCTTTAAGCCGGTGCTAACGGCGTTCTCCAGGCGGCAGTATATCTGCAGCCCCTGATTGCGACCCTCGGTGTAGCCTTGCGCATCAACACCAAGGCCGTACTTGGCGCAAGCCTTACTATGTTGTTCTAACCTGGCCATGGCTCTGCCCTTGCGTCCGTCTTCTAGGCCGATGTCAAACCAGTGGCCCTGCTGGCATTGATCCTGACTGAGGGTGGCGCACCCTGCAAGAAACGGCAAAAACAACAGAAGACAAAATTTTTTCATGTGCTTTTTCCAGCCCTGGCATGGAAGGAGAACAATCAGTTCAGCAGAATACGCAAAGAACGTATGATGGATAAGATGCCACCACAGGCAATCACCAGCAACAAGACGCCGGCAAGGAACCAGGCAGCGAGGAATAAGAACAGAATGGTCGTCATGGAGCAATTGTATCTGTGGAGCCAGGAAACCGGCAAACACATCGTCAATACACGGTACATGCCTGATGGGCTTGCCACACAAAGCCTCCTTGCCCTGGAGCAATACTCATACTAGTCAGTGTTTTCTGCTCCAGGACAACGATGGGCTGGAAGTGGAATTATTTACGTATCGCCCGAAGGCCATTGGCCACCACCAGAAGTGCTGTACCTGCATCGGCAAAGACCGCCATCCACATGGTTGTCAGGCCCATGAAGGTAAGGGCGAAAAAGAGGGCCTTCACGCCGATGGCCAAGGTGATGTTTTGCACTAAAATGGCGTAGGTTGATTTGGACAGACCAATAAAATGCGGAATCTTGCGCAGATCATCATCCATCAGGGCAACATCTGCTGTTTCAATGGCCGTGTCTGTACCGGCACCTGCCATGGCAAAGCCAATATCTGCCTTGGCCAGAGCTGGTGCGTCATTGATGCCATCACCGGCCATGGCCACCAGGCCCTTCTGGCTAAGCTGGGCGATGATCTCAAGTTTATCTTCAGGTAAGAGGTTGGCTTGAACCTCATCCACCCCTGCCTGCGTGGCAATTGTTCTGGCCGTGTGCTCGTTGTCGCCGGTCAGCATGATGGTCCTGATGCCCAGCCGTTTCAGTTCGCGTATAGCCTCGATGCTGGATGCTTTCACCGTATCAGCCACGGCAAAAAGGCCTTGCACGCCATGGGGGCCTGTCAGGGCCACCACGGTTTTCCCCTGCCCTTCCAGATGGCGTATTTGTTTTTCCAGGCTGCTTGAGCTCTGTTGCACGCTCCGCACCATGCGCAGGTTACCCAGACGCCATAGTTCACCATCAATACGTCCACTTACCCCCTGACCGGGGCTGGCAGCAAACTCCCCAACCGTAAGATAGCTTATACCTTTGTTTCCAGCATTTTCGGCAATGGCACGTGAAACCGGATGATCCGAACGACTGGCCAGACTGGCGGCGAGTTGAACAGTATGCGCCGCATCCTCTGTGCCCAAGTGGACAAAATCGGTTTGTTGTGGCTTACCGTGGGTAATGGTGCCAGTCTTATCCAGAGCCAGCCACTGCAGTTTCCTGCCCTGCTCCAGAAACATGCCTCCCTTGATTAGAATACCATAGCGGGTCGCTGCAGCCATACCGCTAACAATGCTCACCGGTGTGGAAATAACCAAGGCGCAGGGGCAGCCAATAACCAGAATTACCAAACCAGTATAAATGGATTCGATCCAGCTTGCCGCCATGAACAGGGGCGGCACAAGGGCTGCCAGAATAGCGGTCAAAAAAACCGCCGGGGTGTAGTATTTGGCAAATTGATCCACCAAACGCTGCATGGGCGCGCGGCTGCTTTGAGCCTCCTCCACAGCATGGATGATACGGGCCAAGGTGGTATCCGTCGCCACAGCGCTGGTCTCAAACTCAAAGGAGCCTGACTCGTTGATGGTGCCCGCATAAACTATATCACCTACCGCCTTTTCCACCGGCATGCTCTCGCCGGTTATCGGGGCCTGGTTAATACTTGATTGCCCGGCCACTATAACGCCGTCCAGGGCCACCCGCTCACCCGGTTTCACCCGCACCCGGCTGCCCACGGCAATTTCCCGGATATCCATTTCACGCCAGGTATTGTCAGACTGCAGCACCATCGCCTGTTCCGGAGCCAGAGCCAAAAGATTTTTGATGGCATTCCTGGCCCGATCAAGCGCCAGAGCCTCAATGGCTTCTGAAATATTAAACAGCACCATGACCATGGCTGCCTCCGGATACTGACCAATGAGCACCGCACCAGTGACAGCAACTGACATAAGCGCATTGATGTTGAGATTGCGGTTGCGCAGGGCGATCCAGCCTTTTTTATAGGTACCCAAACCGGTGCAGGCGATGGCGATTATGGCAAGGATCAGGGGTAAATGGGCGATCTCCACCTCGCCTAGCTGCCAAGTTTGCAGGTGCAGGCCAAATGGCATCAAATCCCATGCTTGCAGCAACTCGAAAATTTCCGACAAGGCTGCGGCTGCACCACCTAGAGCCAGCTTTTTCCACGGGATGGCAGGGTCAGAAGGAACAGTGTTTGCGAGCGGTTCCGGCGTCATGTCAATAGCTTTGAGCGCCGCCTCAATGGCCTCCGTCGAAGGCAGCTCATGCTCCACCACCAGTACCCGCTGCATGAGGTTAAACTCAAGTTTGGTAATTCCTGCCATGGCACCCAGCTTTTTACGGATGAGCGTTTCTTCCGTTGGGCAATCCATATTAGCTATGCGGTAGACCGCGCGGGTGTCAGAGGCCTGAGGAAAACGTGACGGACTCAGCGGTTTGGTAAAAACCTGACCAGAACAGCACGGGCTGCAACATGCTGCCTCCTGTGCCACTGCCATATGACTGTCAATGCAGCCTGCTGGATCCTGCCCGCTGCAAGCGCATGGGGTTGCGGTGATACTCATACCCTGCTCCAATATGATGGGTTGTGCGCAAAAAATTGCTCTACTCTGTTTGACTGAGCAGAGTGTAATATCTATAGTGACTATAGAGTCAAGCTTTGCTGCAAAAAATTTTTTACCTTTCCTGTTTGTAGGTAAAGCCAATAGTGAAAAGAGGCTTTGCAGGACAGGAGCGCTTAATCGTCGGCTTGTTTAAAACGGACGTATGGAGTGGATGGTATGAAAATTGGTGAACTTGCCAAAAAAGCCGGATGTCGGGTGGTAACCATCAGATATTATGAAAAAGAAGGCCTGCTCCCCGAACCGGAACGCAACGATGGCAATTACCGCATCTACAGCGAAGCGGATATTGAACGACTGCGTTTTATCCGCCACTGCCGTCATCACGGCATGAAACTGTCTGATATTCGTGAACTTTTGGCCTTTAAAGATAATCCCCAAGCAGACTGCAGTTGGATCAAGCATATGATTGCAGGTCATATTGCAGGTGTCAGCGAGCAAATTGCCTCCCTAATCCACCTGAAGGCACATCTGGAGCACCTGCTTAACTCCTGTCCGGATGATCATCAAGATGGTGGCTGCGGCATTCTGAACACTCTCAATAACGCCGCAACCTGTCCCTATTGTGAGGATATGCGTTGCCCGCTCAAAGACACTGCTATGATCCCTTCCAAGTAATCCCCGCTCCAGATTGATAAGGCCAGGTACCTAACAAAAGACGAAGATAGTGTCGCCCACGCGCATAGCTGGCACCTCATGGGGGAATTTTTTGACGGCAGCCAAGCAAGTGCCAGTACTGTTTGCTTAAGCTGTTGTCTGAAATTAGAAAAAACGCCCTTTTTCCAAGCCAACGTCCTCCGGGGCCCTGGCAACAAGAATAACAAGCACCCCAAAGAGCAGATTCCACGGCAAATAGATTCCATAGCAAGTGCCGCTGCTGTCGCTGTAACACGTTTTTTATTGCCCCTCGCCCCGATCTTGCCCATCTTTTCCGGACTCGTCATTTCTTTCCCTTGCAACATCTGTTTTTTGTGTTTTTTATATACCTTAAACCATTGGCCCCCTCTCCAAAGGGCGACCAAACCTGCAAAACATCCAGATCAAGCTTCAGCCCATGGATCTTTGGGCATGGTATCGGCATAAGGCCGGTGCTGGTGCCGCCTTCTCTGTCACGAGGTGAATAAATGGAAACACAAGAAAATGCGACCCTGGAAACCCTGGAACGGTTGCGAGCCGAATCCATCGACGCCGGGGGTAAACAAAGGAAGGAAGACCAGCATCGCAAGGGCAAGCTGACCGCGCGGGAGCGCATCAACCTGTTATTGGATGAACACACCTTCGAAGAGTTCGATGTGCTCAAGGTGAGCCGGGGCGGCAGCCTGGGCCAGGACAAGAACTACCTGGGTGACGGCGTTATCACTGGACACGGTTCCATCGACGGCCGCGAGGTCTTTGTTTTCAGCCAGGACTTCACCGTCCTAGGCGGCTCGCTCGGCGAAGCCCATGCGCAGAAAATCTGCAAGGTCATGGATATTGCGGTCAAGGTGGGCGCGCCTATCATCGGCCTCAGCGATTCGGGCGGTGCGCGCATCCAGGAAGGCATAGACGCCCTGGCCGCCTACGGTGAAATTTTCCACCGCAATGTGCGCGCCAGCGGCGTAGTTCCGCAAATATCCTGCATCATGGGCCCCTGCGCGGGCGGCGCGGTGTACAGTCCTTCAATCACCGACTTTGTCTTCATGGTGGAGGATTCCTCCTACATGTTTGTCACCGGCCCGAGCGTGGTGAAAACCGTGACCCATCAGGACATCACCTCCGAGGATCTGGGCGGCGCGAGCGTGCATGCAAAAAAAAGCGGCGTGGCCCACTTCACCGTGGCCAACGATATCCTCTGCCTGCGCGAGGTGCGGCGTCTGATCAACTACCTGCCCTCCAGCAACCGCCAGCACGGCCCCATCCATGATCTCAGCGATGCGGCCAACCGCACCGACCCAGCCCTGGACTACCTGGTACCAGCCAACTCCAGCCAAACCTACGACATGAACGTGCTCATCCACAGCATTCTCGATGGTGCGGAATTCATGGAGGTGCATGCCGGTTTTGCCCGTAACATCATCTGCGGCTTCGGCCGCCTGGGCGGACGGACTGTTGGTCTGGTGGCCAACCAGCCTGCGGTTCTGGCGGGCGTGCTTGACAACGACGCCTCCTTTAAGGCCGGGCGTTTTGTGCGCTTCTGCGATGCCTTCAATATCCCGCTCATTTCACTGGTGGATGTGCCCGGCTTCATGCCCGGTCCGGATCAGGAGCACGGCGGCATCATCCGCCATGGCGCCAAACTGCTTTACGCCTTTACCGAGGCCACGGTGCCACGCCTCTCTGTGATCGTGCGCAAGGCCTATGGCGGCGCTTACATCGTGATGAATTCCAAACACATCCACTGCGATGTCAACCTGGCCTGGCCCACCGCGGAAATCGCGGTCATGGGGCCCAAGGGTGCGGCAGAGGTCATCCACCGCAAGGAAATTTACAGTTCCGACAACCCGGAGGCCGTGCTCAACCAGAAGATGGAAGAATACCGGGCCACCTTCGCCAACCCGTTTTTGGCCGCCCGGCGGGGTTATATCGACGACGTTATCTTCCCGCGCGATACCCGGGTGCATCTCATCCGCACCCTGCAGATGCTCGACAGCAAACGGGCCAAGGGTCCTGAGCGCAAACACGGAAACATCCCCCTGTGAGGCCTGCCATGTTTAAAAAAGTACTGATTGCCAACCGTGGCGAAATAGCCATTCGTATCATGCGCACCTGCAATCGCCTGGGTATCGGCACGGTTGCGGTCTATTCCGATGCCGACAGCCGCAGCCTGCATCGACAGTTCGCCGATGAGGCGGTGCATATCGGCCCATCGGCGTCGCAGCAGTCGTATCTGGTTATCGAAAAAATCATCGCCGCTGCCAAGGAAACCGGGGCTGAAGCCATCCACCCCGGCTACGGCTTTCTTTCCGAAAATGCAGCCTTTGCCAAGGCCGCGGCTGCCTGCGGCATAGCCTTTATCGGCCCGCCCACCGAAGCGGTGCAGATCATGGGCGACAAGATCACCTCCAAGGAACTGGCCAAGAATGCTGGCGTACCGGTTATCCCTGGCCATATTGAGGCCATTGCCGATGAGGAAGAGGCCCTGATAATTGCAGCCGAGATTGGCTATCCAATCCTGCTCAAACCTGCGGCAGGCGGCGGCGGCAAGGGCATGCGCATTGTTCATCAGCCCGAAGAAATGAAGGATGCGCTGGCTGCCAGTCGCAAGGAAACGCAAAAGGCCTTTAACGATACCAGGGTCTTTGTCGAGCGCTACATCGAACAGCCTCGCCATATCGAGATTCAGGTGCTGGCCGATGTTCATGGCAACATCGTGCATCTGGGCGAACGCGAATGCTCCATCCAAAGGCGCTACCAAAAGGTGATCGAGGAAGCACCATCGCCAGCGGTCGGGCCGGAGCTGCGCGAGCGCATGGGCAAGGCGGCCTGTGATCTGGCCCGCAAGGCTGGCTATGTCAATGCAGGCACAGTCGAATACGTGATGGATGCTGACCAGAACTTCTACTTTCTGGAGATGAATACCCGTTTGCAGGTGGAGCACCCGGTGACGGAGCTGGTCACCGGTCTTGATCTGGTGGAGATGCAGCTCCGCATTGCCAGCGGCGAGCCCCTGCCCTTTACGCAAAAGGACATCCGTCTGCGCGGCTGGGCCATTGAAGCGCGGATCTGCGCTGAAGATCCGGGCCGTGGCTTCATCCCCTCCACCGGCATGATCACCCGCTATGCCGCTCCCAAGGGAATGGGTGTGCGCGTGGATAGCGGCGTCAATATCGGCAGTAAGATCGATGTCTACTACGATTCCATGCTCTCCAAGCTGATCTGCTACGGCCAGGACCGGGAATCAGCCCGCAGGCTGCTGTTGGAGTCACTCAATGGCTACCACATTGAGGGCGTTTCCACCAATATTGACTTTGTCTCCACCGTGCTCTGCCTGCCGGAATTTGCCGCAGGCGAACTCAGTACCGGCTTTATTGCCCAGCATTTTGACGGCGGCATCGCCAAACGACCGCCCAAGCAGGAAGATATGGCTCTGGCCGCCCTGGCCGCCACCCTGATCTATCACACCCGCACCGTGGCGGTGCGGGAATCACTCAAGCATTTGATTTCCAGCATTGGCGCGACCCGTGAACTGCCGCACCAGGTACGCTACAAGTGCCGCAGCGGTGAAGAGGTGTTCGATATCACCATGGAGACCCAGCCCATCAGCGGCGAAGTCTGCATGATCAGGGTGGGGGAAGAACGCTATGCCGTGCGCATCCCCTACTTTGAATTCTTCCGGCGCAGGCTCAAGCTGGTCATCAATGGCCAGACCTACCGTTTCCGTATCCGCTTTGACGACTCCTTCATGTTCATGTCGTTTAACGGCATTGCCCAGCTCTTTGAGGTGTACTCACCGAGAGAGTGGAACCTGATTCAGTACATGCCGAAGAAACAGGACAAGGGCCAGAGCAATGTGCTCCTTTGTCCGATGCCTGGTCTGGTGGTGGATGTGCCGGTACAGAAGGGCGAGCGCGTTTTCCGTGGTCAGAGTCTGGTGATTCTTGAATCCATGAAAATGGAAAGCGGCGTACCCTCACCCATCGACGGGGTGGTGTCCGAGGTGTTGGTGCAGGCTGGGCAGGCGGTGGAGGCGGACGATGTGCTTATCCGCTTTGAAAACAAATAATTCCACTTCCATCTCAAAGCGCGCTATCAGTGTCGGCTTTGACAAATGCATCCTCGGAGTACCACATGTACGCCTGCGTCGCATTTGCCTCGCCTCCTTGATAACATCTTTGGTCTGAAACTGGAATAAGCTGGTTTTGACCACATATAAAAAAACACCCGAAGCAGCTGCGGCTGCTCCGGGTGTTTTTTTATGCTTCTGCATAGTGCGCTTGAGTATATAACCGCTTCACATGCACGACTCTTGCATTCTTCAATTACCTATGCAATTGCCGGGATTTTTTCCCAGGTCAGCTAACCATCGCGACCCTTTAGGCAACCCTGAACAATTCGACATTTCAAAGCCGGACAGACACAACGCCAGTGGATTACAATCGAGAACAGAGCGAATAGGCTATTCTTCGAGGTTCCCTTTACCCTGCCCCAGCTGCTTATAGGCGCTAAACCGTTCCAAAAGTGAAGTGATGGCATCGCTGGATAAAAGTGGTGGCTCAGGGGTGATTTGCAGACTTTGCCCATATACCCTGGCTAAAAATTCCACCTCGCAGGCCAGTACCAGCACCTGATCAAGGCACTCAGCATAACAGATCAGACCGTGATGCCCCAACAAGACCGCGCTGCGGCTCTGCAAACCGGCGACAGCCACGTCGGATAGTTCTTGGGTACCGAAAGGTGCGTAGGGCGTACAGCGAATATCCTCACCGCCGGCAAGGGCAACCATATAGTGCTGTGCCGGGATAGGGCGCTGCAGACAGGCCAGGGTTGAACTCCAGGGCGCATGTGCATGCAGGATACACTGTGCCTGCTTGTAGGCCAGGTAGATATCATGATGCATGCGCCATTCCGAAGAGGGCTGGCGGCTCCCCTGCGCTACGCCATCCCAGCTAACCAGCACCATATCCTCCGGGGTGCAGCGATGGTAGGGCAGCGCCGACGGGGTAATAAGCATGCCTTCCTGCAACCGCAGGCTGACATTGCCTGAAGAACCCTGATTCAATCCCTGGCTGTTCATGGCCAGGGCGCATTCCAACAGTGCCTGGCGCTGTTCTTTTTCAGTCATGCCCATGCTCGGGGTACAGGCCGCGTAAGCCCGCAGGACTGGCTGCACACACACCGCGCTCGGTAATCAACCCACTCACGAGATGTGCCGGGGTAACATCAAAGGCGGGGTTGAGGGCCGGGGTGTGCTCGGGAGCAATAACCACCCGTTGCACCCTGCCCGCCTCATCCCTGCCCTGGATACATAAGACTTCGTCTGCGGCCCGCTCTTCAATGGGAATTTCCGCCAGGCCGTCCTGCAAGCGCCAGTCCACGGTGGAACCGGGCAAAGCCACATAGAATGGCACCTGATTGGCCTGTGCAGCTAAGGCCTTCAGATAGGTACCGATTTTGTTACAAACATCTCCGGTCGCGGTGGTACGGTCGGAACCAACGATGCACAGATCAACCATGCCGTGCTGCATGAGATGGCCACCTGCATTATCGGCAATGAGATGATGCGCGATTCCGGCCTTGCCCAACTCCCATGCGGTGAGTGAGGCCCCCTGGTTGCGCGGTCGGGTTTCATCCACCCAAACATGCATGGGGATACCCTTGGCCGCAGCTGCATACACCGGTGCGAGCGCCGTGCCCCAGTCCACCGTAGCAAGCCAGCCGGCGTTGCAGTGGGTCAGCAGATTAACCGCATCCTGCCCACCCTTATTACGCCAGATAGCTTCAATCAGGGCAAGGCCATGGGCACCAATGGCCTCGTTGGTACGCACATCTTCCTCGCAAATTCGTTCCGCCTCGGCAAGGGCGGCATCCCGCCTGTCTTGCCTGGGCAGCGGCAGAAGATGAGCCAACATTCGTTCCACTGCCCAGCGCAGATTCACCGCCGTTGGCCTGCAGGCGATCAGTTCATTTGCAATACTGTGTAAAAGGGCATCATCACCCTGGGCAGCCGAGGCGCGCAAACCCAGCCAAACGCCGTAGGCAGCGGTAGCGCCGATCAGGGGTGCTCCGCGTACCTGCATATCACTGATAGCCCGGGCTGCGTCGGCAAGCGTAGATAAACGCGCCACCCGAAAGATAAAAGGCAGCAAGGTCTGGTCGATAATCTCAACCCCATCCCCATCTGCTGCCAGCCATATGGAACGGTATGACCGGCCATCAACCAGCATAATGCACCTCCCCCTCTACCTGACCCCGGCAGGAATCATTTCGGGTGTCCAAAAAATAACCCCCTTGCCCTTGGACTCCTCATAAAAGGAAGCACCCGTCCATTCCTTAGTCTGATCCATGTAACCCTGCTGCATAACTCTGAGGGAAATTTTATCACTATTCCGGAGCAGTTTCCGATCAAACTGGTACATCCCCTGCAACGGGGTGTTGCCCAAATACACCCACTTACCGGCACATTCGATTTCAGTGCCCTGGACCTGGTAGAGCACATAGGCCCCTTCAGGCTCGGAATTTACCTTAAATCGCACCGGCGCCACCCTGCTGCCGCAGGCGCTCAACATGAGCATCACCAGTACGGCAATCAAAAAAGACAGATATCGTTGCGTGCACATGGCAGATAAATTTTGTTGCTGCATGGTTATTTCCTCGCCTTCAGGATAACGTTGATCGGCTGCGGCTCCGCCTGGGCTGCTTCCCTTGAGCTATGGCGGGTATTGAGCCAGAACGAGGTGATTTCCTCCAGGTATCCGGCTTTGCGCATCTGTACCGTAACATATTCCGGCTCTCCACTGCTGCTCTCCCAGGTAACCAGTATCGGCGTGAGGCCAAAGGTGGCATCATCCTTCAAGTTCACAACTTCTGCGCCGGCCGGCGATGAATCGAATTTAACCGCGCCGTATTTTTTCTGTGAACAACCCGTGCTCAGCCCAAAAACTGCAAGGGCCAGGGCCAACAGCGCCAGGCGGGTCACTGATATTTGCAGCATATTTTCCTCCTGTGACAAGGTGAATTTTTGTCTGTAACTGCCAGCCGTTTCGAACGGCTAGCGCCAAGAATACTTGGAGTGCAAGCCATTGAAAAGTACTCAAGCAGCCCGGAACTGGTCAAGACAATTTGCATAATACGGCCAGGAAGCAATCGACACTTCTCATTTCCGGGGTTTTCCTGTCCAGACAAGCGTGGTATGGTGCCGACGGTCCTTACTGCCCCGATACGCTCCTTAACTTCCGTTCACCTGCACAGCAACATGAAACGTTTTCTAGTCCTTCTGTTTCTCCCTTTTCGCCTTCTATGGTGTTTTATCCGCACCGGCACCACTGTTCTGGCTAACCTCGTGTTTCTGGGCATGCTTGTGATTATATTTTTTGGCATCTTCTACACGCCCGCCATCACCATTCCCGAAGGGAGCGCCCTGGTGATCAACCCCAGGGGGAATATTGTTGAGGAACGCTCGGTCATGCGGCCCTTTGCACAGCAGTTCAACAAACTAGCCGGGGTGCCCCTGCAGGAGGAGATTTTTTTGCAGGATTTATTGGACAGCATCAATGCCGCTGCCACAGACAGTCGTATCAAGGCCCTGGTGCTCGATCTGGATAAATTGGGCGCAGCCAGCCTGGATCAGTTGCAGGTGATGGGTGAAGCCCTTGACCAGGCAAAAAAGCAGGGCAAGCAGATCATCGCCCTGGGCGACAATTACAATCAGGCACAATACTATCTGGCCGCGCATGCCAATGAAATCTGGCTCAACCCCATGGGAGCAGTTGATGTGCACGGCTTTGCCGTTTTCAAGCTCTATATTAAAGAACTGTTGGAAAAACTGGCGGTCAATGTACACATTTTCAGAGTTGGCACCTACAAGAGCGCCATTGAACCGCTGATCCGCAATGACATGTCTCCCGCAGACCGCGAGGCCAGCGCCATGTGGCTTGGCAACCTCTGGCATCTGTATAGCGATAGCATTGCCTGGCAACGTAAACTGGACGGAGCAGTTCTACGCGAACGCATTATCAACAAAAACGCAAATCTGGATGCTGCGAATGGCAACCGCGCCCAAGCGGCTGTAAACATGGGTCTGGTGGATGCACTCAAAACCCGACCGGAAATGATGCAGCAGTTACAACAACTGGTGGGGCCCGGTAGTGACAAACAAACATTTAACTCCGTGCCTTTTGGCCAGTATCTGCAAACGCTCACCCCGTCGTATAGCGGTGACAGCACCAGCGGAGGCAAGGCCGCCCAAATTGGCATTATTAGTGTTTCAGGCAATATTATCTACGGCAAGGGCGGAGTCGGACAGATCGGTTCGGACGCTTTCCTGGCCCAACTTGAAAAAATTAGCAAGGACGAACGAATCAAAGCTGTGGTTGTACGCATCAACACTGGCGGTGGCAGCGCCTTTGCTTCGGAGCTTATCCGCCAGGGTCTCTTGCAAGTGCAACTAGCGGGCAAGAAGGTAGTGGTTTCCATGGGTTCCATGGCGGCCTCCGGTGGCTACTGGCTGGCCGCCAATGCCGACCACATCGTGGCTGCGCCCTCCACCCTGACCGGTTCCATCGGCATTTTCGGGGTAGTACCCACCTTTGAAAACAGCCTGGCCCGCATTGGGGTCTATGGTGACGGCCTCAGCGTGGGCAGCAAGAATCTGCCTGCCAATCTTGCCACTGGCATGACGGCGGAGGACAAGACTACCTTGCAAATTGGTGTGGATTACGGCTATCGCCGCTTTCTGGAAATTGTTGCTGAAGGTCGGAAAAAGAGCGTGGCTGAAGTAGCAGTCATGGCCGAAGGTCGGGTTTGGGATGGGGCCAGCGCGCAGCAAATGGGTCTAGTGGACAGCTTAGGGGGGCTTAAGGAGGCTGTAGGCGTGGCGTCGAAGCTCGCCAATGTCCCCCCGGAAAATGCAGTCTATATCCGCCTGCCTCCGGTTCCTTTTCTGGAGCAGTTTGGCCCTGCAGGTGCGAATCTACAGAAGCGGCTGGCTGTATGGCTAGGCCAGATCGCACTGCCGGGCACTCCCCTCCACAGCGAACTCAACACCCGCTATGGCTTTCTGCTCGATAAGAGCGACCCCCACCATGTCTATGCCCACAGTTTGCTGCACGAGCCTGCAGCCCTGTTACACTAAGGAACTTGACACTACGATAATAGTACTTTCCACTATTTATTTGTACCACCATTTGCACCGCACCACGAGGTACCGAGATGAGCGATCTGAAAAAAATGTATTCCACCCTGCTGGTTGATTCCTTTCCTCAGGAAATGACCATCACCCTGGGTGATCAAACCCTGGTCTATCGCAAAAAAACCTGGTCGATCCCGGATGAGACGGGCAAGCTAGAAGAACGTGGCCTGCGCTATGGTGAAAATCCGGATCAGGAAGCGGCTCTCTATGAATTGGTGAATGGTAACCTGGTACTGGGCGATTGTCATTTCATCGACCCAGGCCGGGGTCTGGTCAGTGCCCTGACCGTTGCCGACATGCTGCAGGTGGGCAAGCATCCTGGCAAGATCAATCTCACCGATGTGGATAATGGCCTCAATATTCTCAAATATTTCATGGACAAACCAGCAGCGGTCATCCTCAAACACAACAACCCCTGTGGAGCAGCCCTAGGAGCAAACCTCGCTGAGGCCTATTCGCGTGCCAACCGGGCCGACCGGATTGCCGCCTTTGGCGGTGCAGTGGTTCTCAATCGTCCGCTTGATCGCGAAACCGCAAACCTCATGGCTGCCAACTATCTGGAGGTGGTCTGCGCTCCGGATTTTGAAGAGGGCTCTTTAGAAGTTCTAGCCCAACGCAAGAATCTGCGCGTCCTGCGCATTGGCGCCATCGAACAACTGGCCGCCTTTGAGCACACCCGCTTCCTTGATTTCAAGTCGCTCATTGATGGCGGCATTATTGTGCAGCAATCAGCGGTGAACAGCATCCGTTCCGCCAAGGATCTCCTGCCCGCCGTTACTCAGTATAAAGGCCAAGAATATCGTTGCGTGCGCCAGCCCACGGTCCGCGAACTCGATGACATGCTCTTTGGCTGGGCAGTTGAGCACGGCGTAACTTCTAACTCGGTACTCTTTGTCAAGAATGGTTGCACCGTAGGTATCGGCGCAGGGGAGCAGGACAGAGTCGGTGTCGCTGAAATTGCAGTAATGAAGGCACAGCGCAACTACAGCGATGCCCTCAGCTTTGATGCCTTTGGCCTGGCCTATATGGATATGGCGGCAGAGGTAGAGCGCGGCGAGCGTGATGCCGACGATAAAGTGCAAATTGACGCGCAGGTGCAGCGCGACCAAGCCGGGCTAAAAGGTTCGGTCATGATTTCCGACGCCTTCTTCCCCTTCCGCGATGCGGCCGATGTCGGCATTAGTGCAGGCGCTTCCGCTATTTTACAGGCAGGCGGTTCTATCCGTGACTTTGAATCCATCAACGCCTGTAACGAGGCGAACCCGCCGGTGGCCATGATGTTTAGCGGTAAACGCTCCTTTAAGCACTGACGGACAAGGAAGGGGATCTAGCGCGCTAGACCGGCCAAGGAGAAAGAACGCCGATCGGCTCCTGAAGCAAGGCACAGATGCCACAGGCGTATACAGGATCGCCCTACAACCTGCGTGCATTGGCTGATGCCAACACAGATAACGTTTTGATATAACGATCCTTGATACGGAATTGGATTTACCTATCCTGGCAAAGCTCCTCCCAGCCTGCAGGCAGTGCATCCGGGCGGAGTTCCAGTTGGGCAGCGAGGGCCTGCACGGTTTCTGCGGGGCAATTTACAGAAGGTTCACGCTCACCCCGCGCTATTTCACCTAGTTCCTGCTTGAGATAGTTGCCCAGCGCCCTGCCTGCTTCCACTCGAAAAGGGCCGGGATCGATGCGATTTTTTTCGCAAAATCGAGCATAACGTCCCCAGTTTTCCTCGGCCCGACGGAGGCCACGAAACAGGCGTAAATCCCGGTTGCCCAAGCTTAGATCACGCAGGATGATCTCTTCGTAGCGTTCTGCTGCCGCCTGTTCCAGCAGTTGCTGTTCTTCTGCTGTCAGACGAAAGTGTGGGCCTTCCTCGTCCTCCTGTAAATAATAAAGGCTCGCATGCAGTGCCACCTCGGGAATCTCGCCGGAATGGCGCACCATTAATGCCTCTTCTTCCAAAATGAGCAAACGTTCATCATGCATGGAGTGTATCTCCAGTTGGCGCAGGTCTTGATGCATCATCCAGTTCAAAGATGCTGCGGACCATGCTGATACGCTCCTCAAGAGTCAGGCAGTGGTGCTCCTCTTTTAAGTACTTGAGCGGATGGTAGAGCATCCTGCTGGTAATGGCCAGGGCCATTTTTTCCAGGGCCTGCAGTTGAGCATCACTAACTGCACCGATGCGGCCTGCACTTTTTTCCACCTCAGTCAATACAATGTCCTCAATCATGGTCCGCAACTGGATGATGGTGGGGGTCGAGGCCATGTTTTCGAGCCAGTACTCAAATTTAAGCACTTCCTCGGCGATGATGCGCCCGGCCTTGATCGCTTCCCGATCACGATCGGCCCGATTCAGCTCAACCACGCCCTGCAGGTCGTCAATATCGTACAGGTACACATTGTCCAGTTCATTGATGGCCGGATCCAGGTCGCGGGGTACCGCGATGTCAATGAAGAACAAGGGACGATTGCGGCGACTGCGCATTACCCGGCGCACATCCTCCTTGCGCAGGATCAGCTCTGCCGCACCGGTTGAGCTGATGATTACGTCCGCGTGTTGCAATTGCTCCTGCAACTCGGCCAGAGCAACAGCCTTGCCATTGAATCGCCTGGCCAGATTGACCGCCCGCGCCAAGGTGCGGTTGGCAACCACAATCGAGGCTATGCCATTGCCAAGCAAGTGTTCCGCCGCCAATTCCGCCATTTCGCCTGCGCCAATAAGCAGGGCATGCTTGTTGGTGAGATCACCAAAGATCTTGCGGCCAAGCTCCACGGCCGCATAACTGATGGAGACGGCACTCGCACCAATACGGGTTTCGGTGCGTACCCGTTTAGCCACGGAGAATGACTTGTGCAGCAATTTGTTGAGGATCAGCCGGGTGCCGCCAGCCTTGGCTGCAACGCGGTAGGCTTCTTTAAGCTGGCCTAGTATCTGTGCCTCGCCTACCACCATGGAATCCAGACTGGCAGCCACCCGGAAGAGATGTTCAACAGCCGCACTCTGCCCGTAGTGATAAATATGTGGTTCCAGCTCCTCCGCAGTTACTGCAGGGGCAAAGAGGGCTTCCAGGATGTCCGCTCGGGCACGCTCCGGTTCGGTAGACACAAAGGCAATTTCCACCCGGTTACAGGTTGAGAGCAGATAGTACTCCCGCAGGCTGGTCAGTTTAGACAAAGCCGCTAAAGGCTCATCATAGCCCGCATTGCAGGCGAGCCTCTCCCGCAGTTCCAAGGACGCCGTTTTGTGATTGACGCCAATGAGAGTTATAATTTCAGGAAAATTTGCCATGATAACCGGCAAAAAAAACGGAAACACCCCAATAGGTGAACAGTGCGACCACCAAGGCAAAAATGCTGAGCCAGGCGGCCTGACGGCCTCGCCAGCCCACCGTAAAACGTTGATGAATGAGTCCGGCATAGAGGAGCCAAGTGACAAGTGTCCAGGTTTCCATGGGGTCCCAATGCCAGTACGTACCCAGCGCCTGTTTTGCCCACAACGAGCCGGTGATCATACCAAGGGTCAGCAAGGGAAAACCAACGCTCAGACAATGATGGTTGAGTTTGTCCAGGGTTTCAAGTGATGGCAGACGGCTGTAAAAAAGGCCAAAGCGCTTGCGCTTAATAGTGCGCTCCTGCAGCAAATACATCAGCCCGCCGACACCGGCCATGGCAAAAAAACCATAGGCCAGAAGCGAGAGCGAAGCATGCAGCGGTAACCAGGCTGACTGCAAGAGTGGCGGCAGAGAAACTAAATCGCGCGAGGCAAAGGCCGCTACAGTCATGAGTGCCAGCACCAGTAGACTGATAAAGGCTCCCAGATTTTTCACCTCATAGCGCCAGCAAAAACTCAGATAGCCGCAACCCAGACCCCAGGCAAAAAAGGAAACTGTTTCATGGTGAGTAGCGATGGGGGTGTAGCCGGCCTCGAAATAGCGGGCGGTGATGGTGATGCTGTGGCAGATAAAGGCCACAATGAACAGCAGGCGTGCATTTTTACGAATAGCCGCCTTCTCACTAAAAAAAAAGACCAGGTAGGCTGCGGCGGCCAAAAAATAGAGGGTGAAACTTGCCTGAAAAAGTAAAAAACTCATGGGTTCCTTTCAGTCCAGAGCAAATCGAGCACGCGCCCGACTGGAATCAGATGACCAAACACCTCCTGCACATGGGCGGCAAGCAGTTCCTTTTTGCCATCCCGGATCCATGCAAGTATATCGCTGTCCAGCATTTTTTGAAACAGCATCTTTTTTTCCCGCCCCGACAGGGGAAGCCCCAGTACGTTCACCCGGATTTCAGCAAGGAGCCTGGCCAAGACAGCGTATTCTCCACCAATGTCCTGCTCAAGCCGCGCCTTTAGCCAAGCAGCCAGGGCAGGACTTGTTCCAGCAGTAGAGACCGCAAGCACAAGGTCGCCCCGGCGAAGAATCGCCGGCACATGGAAGTCACACAACTCCGGCGCATCCACCATATTCACCAGACATCCCGCCCGATGGGCCGCAGTGCATACCTCAGCCTGCACCTCGGGTGAGGAGGTGGCCGCAAAAACCAGGAAAGCGTCTGCCACATCCTCAGGAGCAAAAGGCTGTGACAACCAGCTTATGCGTCCCTCCAGGGCATACTGCCGCAGGGTTGCAGTCAGTTCCGGGCTAATGATCCTGACCTGTGCCCCTGCAGTAAGCAGGCCCGTTGTTTTCCGCTCCGCCACTGCGCCACCGCCCACCACCACGCACAGCCTGTTTCGTATATCAAGGTTTACCGGATACATGGCACGGCACCTGAAAAAACACCACTGCCGTCAGCGCTACTTGCGCGGCTGCAGCCTGGTCAGAATGATAGTCCTATCTTCCTCCACACTCTTCAAACGCCTTTTTGAAGCAGCAATAACATAATCCTGCTCGGCCAGTTTGAGGAAGGGGTGCAGGCTCTGCCGGCGGGAATCATGGGCCAGATAGATGACGCCACCCGGTTTGAGTGCCCGCTGCATTATCTGCAACAGTGGCTCGAAAAATTCGTCCCTAAATAAAATTTCTGCTCCGGCCAGCACATCGTAGCGTGGCATGTCTGTGGGTGGATTTTTCCAGTCCAGCAGCGAAAAAGAAACATCCTTCAAGCCGCTGGCTGCCGCATTGACCCGCTCAAAATCCAGAATATGCTCCTCGTAATCACTCAGGGTAACAGTTGCACCAGCAGCAGCGGCAGCCAGGCCCGGCACGCCGAGCCCAGCGCCGAGTTCCAGCATCGTTGTTCCGCGCAAACGCGGCAGTGCAACCAGAAGATCGGCCAGAACCAGGGATGCCTCCCATATTTTCACCCAAAACGGAAAGGAGCCCACATCCTTGAGCGGATTTTTGCCATCGAGAATCTGCTCCAAATCAGTCATGCGCAGTACATGCAGTCTGTGTTTACGCACGCTCAGGGCTTCAAAACGCACCTGATAACGCGCCTTGATCCGATCATACACGAGCCGTACATCCGGGGGCAGGGTTTGCGGGTCCATCAATGCCTCTGAATCAAACAAAATAAATGCACAAAAAAAGAGCGGGCCACAGTTACGGCCCGCTCTTTTAACTCAACGATCTCAGTCAGGCCTTAGCAGCCTTCAAGTTTCTTGCTGGCGCGAACATTGACCTTATCGCCCGCTTTCACATCGTCTGCCTTATCACAGTTGAGGGTTACCTTGTTGCCTTCCACTGCTTCTACCGTGCACTTTGCTGCAAAAACGGTGCTGGCAGAAAATACGAAAGCGGCTGCCATCAGTACGGCTAAAATCTTTTTCATGATAAGATCCTCCTTTTCCTTAAGGTTATCTGCGAGCAGGCATGAACCTGCCCATCTCACATCTACCACAATAAAGGAGAGCGAAAAAGGTGTCAACAGGTTCCTGACATATTAACCGCAGGAGCCACTGCAGGTGCCGCAAGCACCACCGCCAACAGGGTTGGCAGCAGTGATGGAAAAACCGGAACGGTAACCCGCCTCGATAAAATCCACCTTCACCGAACCGCATTGTTCAAGCAGATCTGTAGCGATAACGAACTTCAATTCCTTATCTTCAAAAACTTTATCGTTTTCTCCAGGTTCATCCAGTGCAAGCCCAAGGGCCGCACCGCTGCAGCCGCCCTGCATCAAGCCCACCCGCACCGGTGAATCGATTTTGTTCTGCTCAAAATAGGCCTTCAAATTGTTTGCCGCTATCTCCGTTACTTCAAAAAACATTGTATCCCTCCATGCAATGCTGCCGGTTATTTAGAACTAAAAAAATATAATGGCCGATCAACTGTGTTGACCACATTCTTTTTTAAGGAGCAGACAAGGTTGATTGACGGCAAACAATCAGATTTACAGAGTATTATCCGCAGGAACCACCGCAGGAACCACCGACACTGCAGCTTCCTGAACCCAGGGGATTAGCTGAAGTGATGGAAAAACCGGAACGGTAGCCAGCCTCGATAAAATCCACCTTGATGGAACCACAACGATCAAGCAGCTGATCTTCCACCACAAACTTGAGGGTACCTTCCTCAAACACCTTGTCATTATCCTTTGGCTCATCCAGAGCCAAACCCAAAGAGGGGCCGCTTCAGCCGCCCTGCATCAGAGCCACCCGCACCGGCGACTCGATCTTGTTCTGGGTCAGATATTGGGTCAGGTTACTGACCGCTGTATCCGTTACTTCAAACATCGTTTACCTCCATATCATGACGGCATGATCACCAAGTACCGGCTTAACTGACCACCAGCAGCCGGATTTTTTTACTTCGGGCTACCATAAGAACAGAATGTACGCACGTCAACTAAAGAGCATCGCTGATGCAGCCCTAACTTACTCAGGAGCAAATACGTATGTTACCGCTGTGGACCACCGTACGGTTGGATGCAGAGGGCCCATGACCGCCTGAAAAAAGACATTGTCAAAGCACCTTCTACTCTCTACAATCCATTAAACACTGCAGAAGACCAGCTGCGGTGCGGCTTGGTCTCAAAATATTTTTCTCACTGTTTCAAAACAGAAGGAGTGTATGGTATGGGCATGTTGAAGGAATTCAAGGAGTTCGCCATGCGCGGCAATGTAGTCGATATGGCCGTAGGTATCATTATCGGCGCCGCATTTGGTAAAATAGTCACCTCACTGGTCAACGACGTGATTATGCCTCCCATTGGCCTCTTGCTTGGCAATGTGGATTTTTCCAATTTGGCCCTGACTTTGACAGAAAAAACCGCTGAGGCCGAAGCTGTTACTATCAAATACGGGGTTTTCATCAATACCGTACTTGATTTCCTTATTGTTGCCTTTGCCATTTTTATTGTTATTAAACAGTTGAACCGTTTGAAGAAAGCGGAGCCGGAACCAGAAGTAACCACCAAGGATTGCCCACGGTGCTACTCCAGCATTCCGATTCAGGCAACCCGTTGTCCGCATTGCACCTCCGAAATCTGATTTTCTTTCGGTACCGGCAAAACAACAGTTCTTTGCCGCAACTGGCCAGTTTTTTTGGCCTGCCACCTTTCCGGAAGCAGCTATTTTAAGTGTGAGTACTTTATGAGTGACAAGCTGGTTATATCCACAGGCGGCGGTGACGCGCCGGGGCTCAATGCAGTTATTTTTGCGGTGGTTAATGCTGCCACCCGTAAAGGCTGGGAAGTATATGGCAGCAAATACGGCTATGGTGGTTTTTTGGACAAGGACGAACTTGTCCGCCTTACGCCGGATGATGTCGAAGGCATCCTCACCCAGGGCGGCACCATTCTGGGCACCACCAATAAGGGTAACCCCTTTGCCAAACCGGTGGAAAACCTTGCCGGCGAAATCCAAATTGTGGACATCTCCGACAAAATAATGCGGGGTTTTCTCCGCATGGGCTTTTCCTGCCATATTGCCGTGGGCGGCGACGGCAGCCTGGAAATCGCCCACCGCTTCTACCAGAAAGGAATGCCTGTAATCGGGGTTCCCAAAACCATTGATAACGATCTGGAGGCAACGGATCGCACCTTTGGTTTTGATACTGCGGTTTCCACTGCCACCGATGCCATCGACAAACTCCACTCCACAGCCAAGTCGCACGACCGGGTGATGGTGGTAGAAGTGATGGGCCGGGACTCTGGCTGGATTGCTCTGTACTCGGGCATTGCCGGTGGCGCGGATGTCATTCTCATCCCGGAAATCCCCTTTGATATGGAGGTGGTGTGCAACAAGATTGCAGAGAATGAACTGCACGAAAAGCACTACTCCATTGTGGTGGTTGCCGAAGGGGCCCGCGCCGAAGGTGGCGAGGTGATCAGCAAAGGACTTGGAGAAGTTGGACGCGCAGAGCTGGTACTGGGCGGAGTGGGTGAATGGGTTGCCAATCAGATCCGCCAGCGGCTGGGCAAGGATACCCGTTCACTGGTGCTTGGTCATTTGCAGCGGGGTGGCTCGCCCACCAATTTTGATCGTCTGCTCGCCCTGCGTTTTGGCGCAGCTGCGGTACGCCTGGCCGAGGAAAAGATATACGACCACATGGTGGCTTGGGTACCACCGAATATGACGGCTGTGCCCATTGCCGATGCCATCCGCAAACGAAAAAAAGTGGATCTGGACAGTGACAAAGTATTAACTGCGCGCGACATCGGCATCTGCCTGGGTGACCGCCATACCACTACACCCTGACCACCAGGAAGCGCTGCACGTATGCCTACCCAAGCGGAACGGCTGGAGCACCTCTACCACGTGGTCTCCGAATACTTTGGCCCGCAGGACTGGTGGCCGGGTGAAAGTCCCTTTGAGGTGGTAGTGGGAGCCATCCTTACCCAAAACACCAACTGGAAAAACGTTGAAAAGGCCATAACCAACCTGAAGGATGCAGGCCTCCTCAGCCTGCCTGCACTGCTGGAATTGCCCCAGGCTCTGCTCGCCGAATACATTCGACCGGCGGGTTATTACAACGTGAAGGCCGCTCGCCTGCGCAATCTTTTGACCTTGATAGAGGAGCAGCACGACGGCAGTCTGGAAGCCTTGCTGGCCCTGCCCCTTGAAGAACTACGCAGGCAACTGCTTGGAGTTAAGGGTATCGGCCCGGAGACCGCTGACTCCATTGCGCTCTATGCTGCCGGCAAGCCTGTCTTTGTGGTGGATACCTACACCCACCGCATCCTTTTACGCCACAACCTGATAGACGAAGATACTGACTACCATGCCCTGCAGGAGCTGTTTATGGACAACTTACCTGCGGATGTGGATTTGTACGGTGAATTCCACGCCCTCTTGGTCCGAACCGGCAACCAGTTCTGCAGAAAAACAAACCCGCACTGCGAAAGCTGCCCCTTAAACGGAGTGTAACTCCACCTGCAGACCATAAGCACCACGCTCTTCACAGAGCGTGGTGCCGGTTATACAGGGCGATGGGGCGTACGTGCCCAGAAGGCACGACACAAACCAACATAACTGCCCCTCAGTCCTTTCCGTACGACTCGGATTCCAGTTGTTCGTTTCTTACCCCAGTCTGAGTGTACCAGAGCAGCTTGCGACAGATGCCCCGGATCATACTCGCCTCTTTTTTCTTTAAACGTACTCTGCCTAAAAACTGGCGGACATTGCGCATCCAGTAGCTGTGGTTGGTATCGCGCAGGAAGGTGATGGTACTGAGTGCCTCCTCAATGTGCTCGTACATCCCTTCTAGGTCGTATGAGTTGGCAAATTCCGATTTGGGCAGAGCTGCAAAGGGATTGGGGTGGAGCGCGGTGTAGAGCTCGTAAACGTGAATGGCCACAGCCTGGGCCAGGTTCAGCGAAGCGAAACTGGCGGTGGGGATGGTGGAGGCAAACTGGCAAAAATCCAGATCTTCATTACTCAGTCCAGTGCTCTCCTGCCCGAACATGAGTGCAATCCTGTTGCCCGGCATCAGGGGAATCAGTTGTGCCATAACTTCGCGCGGACTCTGATCCTCCAGACGTTTTTTGCCCTGACGAGCAGTGGTGCCCACAATGAAGTGGAAGGGAGCCGCCGCCTCGGCAGTGCTGGTGCAGTACTGCATGTCACGAATCAGATGTGCTGCCTTGTGGGTGGCCATCTTGAGCATGCGTTCCTGGTCGTAGGGCTCAGGACTGACCACGATCAACCGAGAAATACCAAAATTAAAGGCTATGCGTGCTGTTGCCCCAATATTTTCTGGAAATTTGGGGTGTACGAGAATAATGGCGCTGCCGACAAGTTCGCCGCCTCCGGGCCGAAGCATGCTCACCGTACTACTTGCCGCTGTTCTGTTCCAGTTCAAGCGGCCTTTTGGCGGAACGCTCACCTGCGCCAGAAGAAGACGCCCCTGTTATTCGTTTAAAAAAAGGTACGATGCCGCGTTCGGCCTGACGGATTTCCTCTTCTGCCTCCTTCAGGGTAATCTGCCAGGCAGGAGCAAAACCGGGCGATTTTTCAAACATAATGTCCACTGCCCGCTGGTACACCTGCATCTGACGCAACTCCGGCCTGCCCGGCTTTTGGTTCAGTACCTGCACCATATTGCGCAGATTATCCCGTTCCTGGCGGATAGTGTCCAGTTCGTGCTTGCGCCGCTCTGTATCTGCAGCGTCAATCTCCAGCTTGATGTGCAAATGCTCACGCAATTTACGCAGGGTTTGATTGAGTTCCCGCGCCTTCAACCAGCCCCGTATCCAGACAACCAGGGCCACGACCAGACCGACAGCAAGACCGGCGGTAAAGGGGTTGAACAGGATACTGGACAACCAGCTGCTTTCTTCCATAATACAAACCTCGACTGTGGAGAGTTCACTAAACAACGCCTGCCTCTACCCCTTTGGCGTGGACAGAACGTGCCGCCCATTTTTATGGCATGCGTCCCGCTTCGTCAAGAAAAAGCGCTGTACCCGACCCTTCTCTTTCAGGCAGACAGTGTTCAGGGACCTGCAGCTTTGGGCAATTGATCCTGCAGGGAAAAAATAAGACGCTTACCGGCAAGATGGACCTCCTCCAATCGCGCCACCACTTGGTCACCCAGCTGATAGATACGATTCGTGCGTTCGCCGATCAGGCGGAAACGGCGACTGTCGTGGAGATAGTAGTCGTCCTGCAGGCTCTCCACCGGCACACTGCCGCTGATGCCGCTACCATCAAGCTCCAGATACAAATTGAAGGGGCCTACCCCTGAGATGGTGGCAGTGAAATGCTCTCCTATCTTGTCGTGTAAAAAAAGTACCGCCATGCGACTGTGCACATCCCGCTCCAAATCAATTGCCCGGCGCTCGCAAAGGGAGAGGTGCAGGCCTGCCTCCGCCAAGGAGCCTGCATCCGGCATTTTTTCCGATGTCTGCTTCCCCTGCGATGCCAGCAGTACCCCTTGCAGGACGCGATGGGCTATCAGATCTGGATAACGGCGTATGGGCGAAGTAAAATGCAGATAATAGTCGGCCCCTAAGCCAAAGTGACCTACATTATCCGGGGCATAGCGCGCCTGTTGCATGGAACGCAAAAGCAGATTATTGACTATATATGCCACAGGCGATTTCTCTGCCCGTGCGAGCACCTCGGCAATCCACCTGGAATCGACATTGCCCTTTGGTAGCTCCAGACTAAGCGCTTTGGCCGCCTCGGTAAATACCTCCAGCTTGTCTGGATCCGGCTGCTCATGAATACGATATAATACCGGCTTATGTGCCATGGCCAGAGTCTCAGCCACAGCTTCATTGGCCGCCAGCATGCAATCTTCAATGAGCATATGGGCCTGATTACGTGCAGCCCGATGGATATCGCTAACCCGCCCACCTTCAAGCTGCACCACTGATTCGGGCGCATTGAATTCAAGACTGCCCCGTGAGAGGCGGATTTTTTTTAAAAGGGCAGTCAGGGCACGCGCATGTTGGAGCATGGGGAAGAGATTGCCATATTCGGCGGCAAGCCTTGCATTGCCCTGATAGAGCAGTTGTTCGATGGTGGTGTAAGTAAAACGGTGCCTGCTGCGGATCATGCTTTTGACAAAGCGTTGCCCTCGGCGCTGCCCTTGCTGGTCAAAGTGCAGGATCGCCGTGAAGGCAGCTCTGTCTTCTCCGGCCATCAGGCTGCAAAGATGGTTGGAAAGGCGCTCGGGCAGCATAGGCAGCACCTGGTCGGGCAGATAAATGCTGGTGCCACGATGGTAGGCTTCCTGATCAATGGCGCTACCGGGTCGCACATAGTAACTGACATCAGCAATGGATACATACAGCGTATAGCCGGAGCCATCGGCCACCACACAGATGGCGTCGTCAAAATCCCGCGCATCCTCACCATCAATGGTCACATGCGGCAGGTCACGCAAATCTTCCCGACCAGCATCACATTCTGTCAACTCCTGCAATGACTCAGCCTCATCGAGCACCGCTGCCGGAAAAACGCTGCGAATATTCGCAGCGTCCATGGCCATACGCATCTGTACCGAGGCGTCCAGAGGATCACCCAAAATTTCGACGATTTTTCCTTTGGGCTTTTCCCGATCCGTACCATAATCGGTAATTTCTACCAAGACCGCAAGACCCTCCGCCTCCCTGACAAGCGGGTCCTGTCTGGAAATAGTAATGGTATAAGGTAAGCGCTCATTGTCCGGTAACACATGGCCGCCGGCAGCGGTGCTGCTGTAGATACCGCACAGCTTAGTGTGGGCACGGGCTAGAACTTTGGTGACCAATCCTTCCCGGCGACCACGCCCGACACCCAAAAGCTGCAGCGTCACCGTATCCCCATGGGTGGCTCCACCCAGATTAGTACGGGCGACAAAGACATCCTTGCCACCCTTATCTTCACCATCCACCAAGACAAAACCATACCCCTTGCTGGTGATATCCATCACACCCCGGAGTTCTTTCCGGACACGCACACTTTGATAGCGCTTTCCCTTACGGTTGAGCAGCCCTTGACGTACCAATTCTTCCAATTCTGCTGTCAACATGCCTGCAGACGCCGTTGGCCATCCCAACATTGCCAGCAGTTCAGCAGTATTAATGGGCTTTCCTGCCCGGGTCACTGCTGCCAGCAGCTCGCCCCCCCGGACAGGGCTCCTTTTTGTACTTACATTTTTGTGCCTTTTGGCACGAAACTGTTCAAGCCCACGCCTGCGTGACTTCATCTTTTTTGCCACAATATCTCCCCGTTTTTACAAAAAATAAATATTCCGCCAAAATGATTATTTTACATGGTGAGGCGGATCCTCATTTGCTAATGTGTATGTTCACCCTTTTGTCGGGATGGGTTTGACAGCATTTGGCAAACCCTTCACCGAAAGAAAACCGAGGCTGTATGCAGTACGAAAAATTTGATATTGATGGGTATCGTCAGGGCATGGCGGAAATCATCGGTACAGGCCCGGAGACCAAGGTCTTCTGGGAAGCCCTTGATTTTGCCTATGAGGCACACAAGGATCAGCGTCGACGCTCGGGCGACCCTTACATCATGCACCCCTGTTCGGTGGCGCGCATTCTGGCGGTGGAGTTGGATATCCACTCCCCGGAAATGCTGGCCGCAGCCCTGCTGCACGACACCATTGAGGACGTGGAAGAAGTTGACGGCCAACTGTTGCGTGAAAAGTTTGGCCCGGATGTCGAGGCCATTGTCGAAGGTTGCACCAAGGTAACGCATTTCAGCGGCGGTCGCCAGACTTTCAAAAAAATGGTGCACCGCAAAATTTTTAGCGGTGCAGCAGCCAAACTGGAGGTTATGCTGGTAAAATTGGCGGACAGATTGCACAACCTGCGCACTTTAAAGAGCATGCCCCGGAACAAACGTCAGAAAATCGCCGACGAAACCCTGGACATCTACGCTCCGCTCGCCACCATCCTCGGACTATATGACATTAAACGGGAGATGTACAACCTGGCTCTCTCCCACAAATTCCCCCGCCAAAGCGGGCCACTGCGAGCACACATTAAAATGCTGAGCAGCGATCCGCAGGCACTGGAAATCGTTAATAATGTTCAAAAAGCTCTTGAAGAGGCCGGAGTGGAAGCCAATGTTCTACTCCGCACCAAGGAGCTATGGGCCTACTTCGATATTCGCAACCGCATCCTCATGCAGGAAATCGAGAGCCCACAGGAATTTGTCATTCTTGCCGAGAACAGTGCTGCCTGTTATACGGCCCTAGGCGTACTCAACCGTATCTATCCGCCTACCCCCCGCAGCATCCGTGACTTCATCGCCAACCCAAAACCCACCGGCTACCAAGGCCTGCACTCCCGACCCAATATCAATGGTAACAAGTACCTCTTCAAAATAAGAACCACTGAAATGTCGAGGCGAGCACGGCGCGGTATGGTGCGTGACTGGGCCAGCGACCATAAGGCCAACAGCCGTTTTTTTGAAGAAATCCAGGAGATGTTCGACATTCTCGGCAGCGATGAATCCGTGTCCTACCGCGACATGATCGCCGCCAGTCGCCGCAAGGAAATCTACACCTACACTCCCCAGGGCGAACTGATCAATCTGCCGATCAATTCCATTGTGCTGGATTTTGCCTTCCGCATCCATTCGGCTATTGGCCTTACCTGCACCGGTGCCATGATTGGCAAACACAAGGTCAGCTGCAACCATCGTCTACAAGACGGCAATGTGGTACGGATCATCCGCCAAGAGGAACCGGTTGTTTTCGAGCCAGAAGTGCAATCCCTCTGCCAAACCGCCAAGGCCAGATCTGAGCTCTCCAAAACCTTCCGTCTCAGGCGGGAGGAGGTATCGCGACAGATCGGCGCTTCCGTGCTCCACCAGGAGTTACGCCGTTACGGCATCCCCAGGGAAATCCTTGAAAAAGACGACATGGCCGATGTCCTCTCCTATTTCGGCATGTTTGCTATGCCGGATTTGCAGCTAGCGGTGGGTGAAGGCCGCGTCAGGCTGTACGAGCTGATTTTTGAAATCAGGGACTGCCTCTATGCCGGTCGCAGCACCTTTTTCCAACCCACCGGCGTGCTCAACCGGGTTGACCTTGCCTCCATTGATCCGGCGGTAATGAAAGCCTCTGCCTGTTGCAGGCCAAGTCCGCTGGACAAGGGAATTATCGGGCTATTAAGTGAACGTGGTCTGTCCCTGCACCGCAAGGACTGCCCGCAGTTGAGCAAGATCAAGTTTCAGCGGGAAGATGCGGTGGAGGTGCGCTGGAAACTATCCCAGACACAAATCAGAAAGCCGCAGAAGATTATCGCCATGCAGGCAGCTCGCAACCGTTTACTCATGCTGCTGTCGGTTGCGCCGGAGGAAATGCGCTTCTCCGAGCTCATCCACCTGGGTAAAAGCACAAAAACCTCCGGTGACTGGGAAATCACCTTTCGGGTCAATACGCTCTATGGCCTGAAAAAAGTTATCCGTCACTTTGATCGTTCGGGCTTACCTTATGAGTTTGAATTGGAGGCCTGAAGAACAGCTTGACAACCACAATGTGGTGGCTACATTCCTAATTGAGGTAAGTGGTTCTCACTTCAGACAGATCGTTGCACCTCAGAAATCTGTTGGTTTTATTCTCTGCTCGTGGGAACCTTTATCTTGCTTGGCGTCTGCCGTACCGTTTCCTTCCTTTCCGGTATACGGCAGACGCCATTTTTCTTGGGGCTGCGGTTTAAGAATCAGCTTGTGCAACAGACGCAGGAAATGGTCGCGCCCAATTTCATTGGCGCCAAGCCGCTTAAGATGTTCACTGCTCACCTGGCAATCGATCAGTTTAATCCCGCGTATACCTGCTAACTGCACCAGGCTTGCCAAAGCGACCTTGGAGGCATCGCTGACCACAGAAAACATTGATTCGCCAAAAAACACCTGGTCAAGGACAATACCATACAGACCGCCTGCCAGTTCATCTTCATGCCAGCATTCGATGGAGTGCGCAAAGCCCAGTTGATGCAAATGGATGTAGGCGTGCCGCATTTCAGGGCCAAGCCAGGTACCACTTCCCTCTTTCCGGAGTGTTGTTGCACAAGCGGCGACAACCGGTGTAAATGCCGTGTCTGCAGTAACCTTGAACTTACCCGACTTGATGGTACGCTGCAGCCTGCGTGATATATGCAGATCCTGCGGAAACAGTACCAACCGTGGATGCGGCGACCACCACAAGATAGGGTCCTCCGGTCCATACCAGGGAAATATCCCCTGGCGATAGGCCTCCAAAAGACGTAGTGGCGTAAGATCGCCACCCACGGCCAACAATCCTTCGGGCTCAGCAAAATGTGGCGAAGGGAATACAGCATGGTGATCCAAGTGGAAGACGGGCATCAGTAGCCTGCTTGTCGAAAATAGATTTTGTATTCAGCCATTATTTTTTGTATTCTCCATGGAGAAATATAAATTGCTCCGATGTAAAAAACGACAGTACTTATTCCAGTATTAAAAATGTTACCAAGGAGGCAAGGAAAATACAGCTCTGGCGTACTCTGTTATGCTGCGGTGCACACCAAGCTTTTCCAGTGCCGACAAGAGCACTTGTACATGGAATTAGAATCGGGCGACCCCTCAGCGTCAAGCGTGCCAGTACAAGTACCGGCACAGTGCAGGGGCACACTCTTTCCCACGAGCCAAGCTATTGGAGTGTACCCCATGGGCGCAGAGAAAAAAAGCTGGGATGACACCCCAGCCTTGGGCGATCCTAGGACAGGTTGGAACTTTCAACCAGGAAGTCCCGATGGCAAGCGAGACTCCCGGCGCTTGGCCAGCAAGGAACTGACACAGGTTTTGGGTGTACCCTGCATCGCCATCAAGATAGCCACGGTCCGGAAAGTCAGCAAAAACCTCCCTGGTTATCCCTGCGGCATCCGGCTGCCTGACCTTGATGCAGAAGCCAGATTCAATATTCAGGTCCCCCATGCCTCTATGACCTTGACAGTCGCCGCTTCACAGAAAAATACCAACTGGCTCGCCAAAGTTTTCACGTAATGCACATAACCCCAGCAGTTTCGAATAACCATCACGAACCATTTCACCAAGAACTTGATCCGGATCTGTTCTTCCCTGGCGCGCGGAGGGAAGAAACCTGCCAGACCCTTATACTGGATCTGCTGACCGGTAAACAATTTCTACACCTGAGCGGTGATGCAGGTTCGGGTAAAAGCCTGGTTTGCCGGGTTATCATGGAACGGCTGCCGAGCAGCTTCACCCCGGTTTATATGGAAAGTCCCACCGGCTCCTACGAAGATCTGTTACGCCATGCCTGCTTGGATCTTGGCGCACCACGTGCCGGCAAACCCGATAATTTCTCATGGCCTGAAGAATTCAACCGCCAGCTACTCCAACGGCGGGATACCAATGGGCGGGTGGTACTGATCATTGACCAGGCTGAACAGCTCTTTTCAGCCACACTCGAACGTCTGCTGCACCGAAATTTCCTTGCAGATGATGAAGAGCCGGCTTTTTCCATCCTGTTGGCCGGTTCAAGCGGCCTTAATCCACTGCTGGCCCAGCTTGCCGCATTAAGCCCACAAAACACTCCTGGGGGGAGCTATACCCTGCCGCCGCTTGATCTGGACGACACGGAAAAATATCTTGCGTATCGTTTACACGCTGCAGGCATAGACTGGGATGAGCATGACCAGTTGCTGGATAAAAAACTTGTCAGCCGTGTTTACAAAAAGGCTCAAGGCAACATTGCCCTCACCAACACCGCAGCAGCGGAGCTGCTGGCCAAACGTCTTCCCCGGTCGCTTCCTGTCGAAACCGTGTTGCCCGAAGAACCACTCTTTCATGATCCTGCTCAGGACGAACGTCCTGCGCCACACGCCCCAAATACCGTCATTGACGCGTCTGACGCACCTGTGCAGACATTGGAAGAGCAGTATGCGCCTTTCCTCATCGACTTGTACGAGTTGCTCACCCAGAACAAGAAACTGCTTGGTTCACTGTTAGCCACAGCCTTTTTTCTGTTAGGCCTCGGCCTTTTTCTGGAGTCCAAGCCCGCACCGATTTCCCAGGATCTGCGCCAGCAACAAGCTGAGGTAAACACTGCTGTACAGACGCAACCTAATAATAGTGAAAGGCTACAAGCGGCTGCGCAAAGCGTTGAACAGCAGGCTCGCGAAGCTGCGGGAGATGCAGGCGCTTCTGCCCAACCTGATAGTGAGCGCCTGCTGCGGGAACGTCAGGCTGCCAGCACCGCACTCGTGGCTGCTTCGTACCGTGGAGCAAGCACTGTACAGTTATTGACCGTTTCTGGGAGCGACGCCGAAGAACGACTCAAACAGCTGCTCAGCACCCAACCACTCGTGCGGGAAAGCGAACAGCTCTACATTATCAAAAAACGTTCCGATTCTCCGGTTTATTTTGTCTTCTACGGTATTTTCGATACCCTTGAACAGGCAAGGCAGGTACGCAACAGTATGTCCTTTGAACTGCGCACCCACCACCCTTATCCCCTAAGTATCACCGATGCCCTACTTCTGAACGAAGGTTGATCATGGACATCCTCCTCGCCACCCCCCGGGGCTTCTGTGCCGGGGTCAACCGTGCCATTGCTATGGTCCATTCCGCCCTGGCCGAGTTCGGAGCACCGGTCTATGTTTTGCACGAGATCGTACACAACACCCACGTGCTCCATGAGCTAAAAAGCTTGGGAGCCATCTTTGTTGAGGAACTGGAAGAGATCCCGACCGGGGCTCGCACCATTTTCAGCGCCCATGGAGTTGCGGGCGCAGTGGAAGAAGAGGCCCATACCATGCGCCTACAAACCATTGACGCGACCTGTCCCCTGGTAGCCAAAGTGCATCGCCGCATTATCCATTTGCATGAGCAGGGATGCGCACTCCTCGTCTTGGGCCATAAAGGGCATCCTGAAGTGGAGGGCACCTGTGGTCAGGTTCCAGGTCCGGTCTATGTGGTCTCTTCCCCGGAGGAAGTGGAGGCCCTGCCCATTCCTCCTGCCGCCAAGGTCGGCTACGTTACTCAAACCACCTTAAGCGTTGATGATACCAAGGAGTTGCTTGCGGCTATACGTGCCCGATTTTCCCTGATGGATGGGCCAGATCGCACCGATATCTGCTACGCCACGACCAATCGGCAGCTTGCCGTACGCCGTCTTGCAGGATTGTGCGACATCGTTCTTATTGTTGGCTCAAAAAACAGTTCCAATTCCAATAGGTTACGAGAAGTTGCTGCTGTCCAGAACATTCCGGCCTATCTCATTGACCATGCCGACGAAATTCAGTTGAACTGGCTGCTCGATAAAAAACGGGTGGGTGTCAGTGCAGGTGCCTCAGCTCCAGAGCACCTGGTGAGAGGAGTCGTTGCCCGTCTTCAGGCAATTGCTCCTGGTAAGGTCGAGGAGATGAACGGCGAAGATGAGGCAATACATTTTCCCCTGACCAAAATCAAAAAAGCCCCTCAAAAACAAATGAAGTGATGGCGCGAGAGCCCGCTTTTACTTTTGCCGCACCAGAATAAACGAGGCCAACTCGTGCAGCAAGGCCGCGGGTAAACAGGCCGCAGGATCAGCTGTAAAGGGAGCCAGTGCCTGTATAGCCCGGTCGATATAGCTTTGCGCAGTTTTGGCTGCAGACTGGAACCCGCCCAGACGGTGCATATATGAAACAATAGCCTCCTGCGCCCCAGGGGCTGTGCGATTACCCTGCATGAGCTTAACTATGCGGCGACGCTCATCGGAGTCGGCACTCTCCAGTGTCCGGATCAGCGGCAGCGTTACCTTGCCCTCCTTGAAGTCATTACCCAGCTCCTTACCGGTGGATTCTCCTTTGCCAGTATAATCAAGCAGGTCATCCACTATCTGAAAGGCTATACCGATCTGTTCACCATAGTGTTGCAGACTTTGCACCTTTGCGCATTCTGCGCCTGCGTAGAGAGCACCCAAGGCGCAGGATGAGGCAATGAGATTCCCAGTCTTCTGCCTGACAACAGCAAAATATTCCTCCTCGCTAGCGCGGCAATCTCCGCTCAACCGCTTTTGCACAAACTCGCCATTAACCATGGCCTCGGTGGCAGCGCAGAAAATATCAAGCCCGTCCGCACCAGTGAGCTTGCCGACTACATACAGGCTATGTGCATGCAACCAGTCACCTGCCAAGATCGCATCTTCCAGGGAATAGCGCTGCACGACTGTCTCCCGGCCACGGCGCAAGGAAGCATGGTCAACAACGTCGTCGTGCATGAGGGTGGCTGTGTGCAGATATTCAAAGGCTGCTGCCAGGATGTATAAATCTGTATCATCTCGGCCGCAGCAGCGGGAGCCCAGCACGCACAGAAAAGGGCGAATCCGTTTGCCGCCGCTAAAAAGAGCGTACTCAACCACTTCACGCAGCAGTTGGTCAGAACCGGTAAGGCGGATATCCAAGTCTGCGTACATGGCCGCCTCAACCCGGGCCGATACCTCAGCCATTGCCACCCGAAGTTGTTTTGTGTCAGTTGTCATGCTGTTCCCTTATTGCTCCCTGATGGAAGAGGAAAAGAAATCGGCAATCCTGGTCAAATCATGGGTGAGGGGACCTGGAGGAAGACTTTTGAGAAACTGTTGGCCATAGCTCTTGGTAAGCAGGCGAACATCCAGAACTGCAACAACCCCCCTGTCTTCAGTGGTGCGCATGAGCCGCCCTGCACCCTGCCGCAGGGTGAAAATCGCCCTGGGTATCTGGAAAGAGAAAAAGGGGTTGCCACCACGGTCGGCAATCCGCCGCATGCGCGCCATAATAACCGGGTCCGTCGGCACTTCAAACGGCAATTTATCCATAACCACCAGACTCAGCGATTCGCCGGGCACGTCCACCCCTTCCCAGAAACTGGCTACAGCAAAAAGCACGGAGTTGATTTCCCGGCTGAAACGTTCAAGCAAAGTATGCCTCGTAGCCTCCCCCTGCATGAAAACTGGAAAGGGCAGACGCTCTGCCAGGCTTGCGTGGGCTGCCTCCATGGCCTGTAGAGAAGTGAAGAGCAAAAGGGCCCGCCCCTTAGCGCACTGGACCAGTTCTTCTAAGCGTGCATGCAGGGCCTGCTGATAGCCGGGGTCTGCCGGGGCTGGAAAGCTGCGCTCGGGCACGTAAAACAAGGTGCGATTCTTATAATCAAAAGGTGAGGCAAGCGAGAGAGAAGGTGTATCCTTCTCCAGACCCATCCTACTGAAAAAATAGGAGAAGCTTCCGCCAGTGGTTAAGGTGGCTGATGTGAAGAGACAGTGCCGCACCGTTTTGTACAAGGTTTTGTGCAAATCTTCAGCCACTTCAATCGGGGTGGCCGAAACGCTGAGGTTGCGCTCCGTACGCTCGTACCAGTAAGTAAAACTGTTTTTTTCCCCGGCCGGATCATCGCCTGGTGCCGCCAGTATGAGCCGAAGGCGGGTCGCCAGTTCTCCAGCCCGCTGGCCATACTGCTCCCAGGCTCCGTTATGTTGACCACTCAGGCCTTCCAGATAATCGGCTGCCTGCTCAAGCTGGTCAGCCAATTGCTCTGCCAGTGCGGCAGCTGCGGTCAGTTTAGAGTTTTCCCAGTCAAGGGGAAAACGCCCCCTGGTATTGGGAAAAGCCAGCACAAAACGTTCGACCACGCCAGTGAGGGCAGAAGCGGTGGCAAGAACGCCCTGTTGCGCTTCGCCCGCCAGTTCGGCCTGGGCACTTCGTTCGATATCTCCTGCCAGGTCAATGCTCTGCAGCCTGGAAAAGGTTCGGCCAAAAAAGGTGGTGGCCACGTTCTCCAGATGATGCGCTTCATCAAACAAGACAGTTTCGTACCGTGGCAATACTTCGCCAAAACCCGTGCTCCGCACTGCCAAATCTGAAAAGAGCAGATGATGGTTTACTACCAGAAGATCGGCGCTGGCGGCATCGCGGCGCAGCTGGCTCAGGAAACAAACAGTCGCCTCGGGACAGGAACTGCCCAGGCAAAAATGACTCTGGCAGCAAATTTTTTGCCAGAGAGGAGATGAGCCGGAAAGCCACGCGAGTTCAGCCCGGTCACCGTGGCGGGTTAGTTGAATCCAGGTATCAATTTTTTCCTGGGCTGTATCCGTGAACAAGCCGTCGCGCTGGCTGGCCAGGTGCTGATGCCAGCGATAAAGACAAATATAATTTTGCCTACCCTTGACACAGATGGCTTGCAGTTCGGGGGCTAGATAGCGTTTAATGAGCGGAATCTCGCGGTGCAGTATCTGATCCTGCAGATTGCGCGTGTTGGTGGAAATAATTACTTTCTTGCCACTGCACACCGCGGGAATCAGATAAGCCAGGGTTTTACCAAGACCGGTCTCCGCCTCCACCGTCATGCAGGAGCAGTCTGAAAGGCCCGCATCATCATCAAAGCCCAGATCCTGCCGATCCTCTTCGCCAGCAAGCAAACGCTCAACCGCCTCAGCCATCAACAATTGACCGGGCCGGTGGACAAAGCCAGGAACATTGCCCGCCAACAGGCCATGTTCTCCGAAAATCTCAAGCATGCTAGGCATGATGCAACAAGTCTCGAACCAGTTCCACCACCTGAGGGGATGGATCGTTTTGCAGTTTCTGCAAGAATGACAAGGCCTCAGGCAAACCGGTTAACGCCAAAAGGGTTGCAGCCTCGCCTCTGACCCAGGCCTGCGGATGGCAGCAATGACCGGCCAGAACAGGTACAGCCCGGGCCAATTCCTCTGGACAAAAGGTCTGTAGCTCCTCGAAAAGGACTGCCACTCCCAGCCTGACCCGCAGGCGCTCATCTGTCACTAAATCGGCACTTACGGCAATTTGCCATGGCTCCTGCCTGCACAGAGAAATCATGTTTTCTACCAGCCCAAGATCAAGAAAATCGGCGATAACGACGCGCATGACTGCTGCATCGGGCTCCGCACCAGTGGTGCTGCGATCTTGGATATGGGAAAAAGCGGTTGCGCTCAAGGGATGTCGTCAATTGTGAAGTGGTATCGTTGCTCCTGCAACAAGCCTCGTCGTCTTAGTACCATGTTGGGATCTGAGTAGCAAATTTTTCCTGTCTCAAGAAGTACCGGCTACTCTTGACAAAAAGGTCATGCGCACAGTACAAAGCGTTATAAATTGGACATAAATGCTCCTTAAAGACATGCTTGTATGTATACTGAAACAGTCGGAACACACACGCTCACCCTGGCGGACAATGAACTGCTGGAGAGCAACGAAGTTATAGTTGTTGTCGATGATTTGGCCGACATCACTGAGCTTTTGGTGCTTTTCCTCAAGGAGCATGGCCTTGCGGCAATTGGTGCCAACTCGGCAGAAGAACTGCGGCAGCGCCTGCGCACCCACAGCGTTGCTCTGGTTATTTTAGACATTGGTCTTCCAGACGCCGATGGCATTAGCCTGTTGCCTGAATTGAAAAACAGCAGCCCAGATACTGCTATTATCATGCTCACTGCCGCAGCCAGTCTGGAGACTGCACTTTTGTGCCTCCGCCATGGGGCCGATGACTACCTGACCAAGCCAGTTCAATTCGGCAATCTTCTCACTATTCTGCGCCGGGTACTGGAAAAGCGTCGTTTGGCGCTTCGCAGCAGAATATACCAAGCGCAGTTAGAGAATGCGCGCAAACGTATTGAGCGCGCCCACAACCTCACTATCAAAATGAACACGGCCTACCTGAGCATCACCAGCCTCGACATGCTCATGCGGGCTATCCTCACAGGTCTTACCGCCCACGAGGGATTGGGTTTCAACCGCGCCTTTCTTACCCTGTTCAGCGAAGATGGCAAGGCGTTGACCGGCAGATACGCCATCGGTCCGATGAATCTGGAGGAGGGAAATGCGATCTGGCAGGATATGCAGGCTCGGCATCTCACTTTGGACGATCTTTTAGAGAACTGCCGCACCTCCACAGCAGGTGACCCGGGTATTACTCGTCTTGTCCAGTCCATCCGTATCGACGCCGCACAGAAAGAACACATTGTGATACGCGCGGTGACACAGCGTCGGATTATCCCTGTTCAAAACGGCCAGGCAGAGTATCCGGTTCCCCCGGATCTGATACAACTACTACAAGAAGACAGCTTCGTCATTGCACCGCTCTACTCTTCTGGGCGCTCATTGGGTGCCATTATTGTAGATAACTTCATCAACCGCTGCCCCTTTGACCAAGAAAAGCTGCACGCCCTGGAGAGTTTCCTCAGCCAGGCAAGCCTTGCCATCGAACACGGTACCCTTTATCAGGCCATGCAAAGCAAGGTGGTAGAGCTGGAAAAAATGACGAAAGAATTACATAAAAACAAAGACATGTTGGTAACAGCCGGCCGTTACTCGGCCCTTGGCCACATGGCAGCGCAACTCACCCACAGCATCAAGAACCCCCTTACCGCCATCGGCGGCACTGCCCGCCTGCTTGGTCGCAAAATTACCGATAGCAGTCTGCAAAAATTTCTGGACATGATGATTACCGAAGTGGAAAAGGTGGAAAAAACACTGGCAGATCTGGCCCGTTTTGCAGAGACTATCCAACCGGTGTACGAAACCGTCTCGCTTGCAGAATTGGCCCGCAACGCCGTACGCCTCTATCAGCAAGATCTGATACGGCACGAGATCATCACCGTATACGACTTCCATCAAGACACCCCGCAGCTTGAACTGGATCCAAAGCTGATCCAGCAGGTACTGGTGCATTTGCTTGCCAATGCCATTGACGCCATGCCGCAAGGCGGTACCCTGACCCTGCAGATTGCTCCAACCGACGGAGGCGTCAGCCTCTCTATTCTGGACACTGGTGGCGGCATCAGTGCGCCCATTCTTGAAAATGTAACCGATCCTTTCTTCACCACCAAAACCATAGGAACCGGCTTGGGGCTATCCTTGGTACAACGTGTGCTCAGGGATCATGGTGGGGAACTCAGCTTAAGCAACGACACTGCCACTGGCGGAGCCCAGGCCAGAATCTGGCTACCTGTGCATCACTGACGCACTGACGGCCTGCAGCAATACCTGTTTCCACAAGGGATGGAAGCAAGGCGCCATTCGCTATTCGTTTGCACTTCATTACACCTCCCGCAAGCAAATAAAAAACGGCCTCCTGAAAAGGAGGCCGTTTTTTACATATCAGGAAAGTCCTGAATTCAGCTTAGAACTTAAGTTGCAGCCTGCCGTAGGTGCCCACTGCAGGATCATCGTTAACAGTGGAGTCTTCGAAGGAAGGAAAAAGGGCTCCAGCAAACCAGGAAAAGGTCGCCCCCTTGCTGATGGTGTAGTCCAATACGCCAGAAACTTCGATAACATCCTCAAGCGAATCCAAGCCTGTTGAAGACCAGCCATCAACAGAAGCATACACCAGATTACCAGTCACACTCAGGCTGTCGCTGATGGCATACTTGGCAATAAAGCCGGCCCACAGCCAGTCACCATGGTCACCCACACTGGTGACGGTGAGGGAGTGGTCCTGACCAATCATGACAAAACCAAACACCGGGTCAGCTATAAAACCGTCCATGGTAAAACCAACGTTGAGCGCCAGGGTCAGGGCGTCAATGGTGTAGGAAGGCTGGAGGTAACCACCATAGCCATCATCCGGACCACCGATGCTGTCTTTGTAGTCATCGTTGTTGTCATCCCGGGCCTGGTTGAAACCGTGCAGATCACCGTCGTTGTAGGCAAATTCACCGGCCAGACCAAAATTACCCTGCTTACCTTCAAAATAGACAGAAGCAAGCCAACCCTCGTTGGGCTCCATGTTGTAGCCCACGCCATCTTCGTCGGTCAGGAACTGGGTACGGTCGTCTGTCTGGTAGGCAACCAGTACACCACCCTTCCAGTTTTCATTAAAATCAGCAGAAACGTTGGCACCCATACGGATGGAGTCGTTATCATCGTTCTTATCTGCCTTGATTTTGGAACTCTGGCCCTCGGACATCCACTCGATAAAGGGGTTGATCTCAGCATTACCAGCCTTAATGATACCACGCACACCGGCCAGGTTCAGGTCTTCGTAAAAGAAACCGGTACCATAGGTAACGCGGTACTTACCGGCTTCCAGGGTGAAGTTGTCACTAAAGGGGATACCAAGGTATGCCTTGTCAACCCAGATATTGCCATCTTCCCTTTTTGCTCCTGCAGCATTATCGGTGTCAATGTCTTCGAATCTGTGGTCCTGCAGACGGATACGGCCGATGGCGTAGGCACCGCCGGCAGCGGTTCCCTTGACGTTGAGGCGGACGCGGGAGTCCATATAGGTCTCACCAGATTTGTCACTGTTGCCAAAATCAAAATCGTCTCTGTACACAGCGCGAACACGGGCATCACCGCTGAGTTGCACGCCTGGTTTTACTTCAGCAGCCGGGGCAGTGCTGACTGCGCCCGCTACAATCATGAGTGCGGCACTTGCAACGAGAATCTTCTTCATTTCTTTTCTCCTTGTGCTTGTAGTTCATGCTGCCCCTTATTGCGGAGCGCATACTTAAAATCAGGTAGTTGCATCGTAGAAAGCACAAACAACTAAGTCAAGTTTTTTTTACTCCGGTTTAATTTTTTTTACACAGCCTGAACAATTCCCTGACAAACAGAAGGAAAATATGAAGTTTTAAGGAGTGCCTGCACGAACCGACAGAACAAAGCGGTGCAGGAGGGTGTTGGCGTTGCTCCAAAATTGCAGCAGAGATGCGTTTTCACTTTCCGCAAAAAAGAGCTGCAAGCGCGATGGGTCGACAGGATCGGGCAGCAGCTGATAGCCAGCAACATAGCCAGGAATGCGCTGTGTTTCCCAAAGCACACGCAAACCACGCTCCTCCCACTTGAGTCCGGCAAGAGAACTGCCTTCAAAATAGCGGATGTTGGGCATATACGGCACTGTTACTGCCCGGTTTTTAGCTACCAGTACATCGTTTATACCATCGAGATCAATATCAGCAACAACGATACGTGTATGCAGATAGGTTGGTTGCTGCACCACCGAGGAAACCGCAGACAAGGTGCCATAGAAGCTGCGACTGGCGCCATATTCATCCGCACTGGTCCAAAGTAGTGTCCCGGTCGAGTTGAACACCTGCAGCCGGTTTTGCCGATTAATGGCAACGATTTCCAGCTTACCGTCACCGTCTAAGTCAGTTGGGGCTACATCGTATATATTGTAACCTGAAGGGAGCGGCAGAGTAGTGCCGGATGGCAGCAGGCGTCCATTTTCATAACGCATGAGATGGATCGGGCCTCCGCTCGCCTCTTTGGCCGGTGGCGACTGCCCCAGCAGCATGGCCTCCCCGCCGGCCAACGAAAGCGCATACAAATAATAAGGAACGTTTTCTTCCAGACGTTGCAGCCCTCCATTCCGCCACTCCCAAATAGAAGATGCCGCCAGGTTGCCATTACTTGCACCAACATATATCTCCGGCACCCCGTTTGCGTTGGCATCCACCAGGGTGATGGCAAGGTGATTAAGGTGACCCGGCAGGTCTTGAGTAAATTCCTGGATAAAGCGGCCTTCCTCATAGCGGTAAACCTGCAAGCTCCTTTTCCCTAAAAGGACAAGCTCTTGTACTCCATCACCGTCGATATCGCCGATGTTGAGATCAAGCAGGTCTACGTCCATGGGCCTGCTGCGCAGGCTTTCCACCAGTTTGAAGTTGCCGTCAATCATCTCAAGCCCGGACACCGTCTGGGCCAGGACATTCTCCCGATAGGCGCGCTCCGGATGCGCGGAAGTAAAGGGCGAGATGCTGTCCTGTCGTGCTCCGCCAAGGGTCTTGGCTGCGGTACTTCTTCCCGCAATGACCGCACTGATATCTGAAGCAAGTTCATCAACAGCCGGCAGCGGGTCATCGGCGTTACTAAGAAAACGGCTCACTTTCCGGGGGGGCGCACCGGTATTGCGGAAAAAGACATAGCTTGCCACTTCGTACTGGGCCGCACTGGGGCCAAAGGAACTGAGCACAAGATAATCTGCTCCTGTTTCTGCAAGCAGACGATTGAATGCTGTGAAATCACCCCCCTGCAGTGCCCGCTGCATCTGCTCAGTAGGACTGCCCTGGGTGATGGCAACAATACGCGCACGGGTGGCAACCCGGCTGGCAAGCACACTGGCCAAGCCGGTACGGAGATGCGCCGGTGCTTGTTCCACCTCAATTGTGAAGGGTAAAAAAACTACCCTCCTCTGCTGTTGACCCGCCGACTCCATTGCCAGGGCCGTCCCGCTGAGCAAAGCGGCAATAAAGAACAGCATGCAAATCCCACCCAGTACACGCGCTTGCAAAGATAGCATCAAGATACGCACGGTAAACACCTCTTGTGTCCTTTAAGCATCCGGCCCAGAATCAGGCCGGGATTGAAACAGTCAAATAAGCACAACGATTAATAAATACATCTGTCGGCAATCAGGGCATAAAAATTGCTTGGTCCAGTAAAAAACCAGCCTAGTTGCACGCCGCAACCCCGACACAACCCCACCTGCCAGAGAAAACCGGAAAACCAGCTAAATTCGCTGTTTTTTGTACCCACAACCTGTATCCCCGGTGCCTGATAAAAGCAGCGGATATCAAAAACAAGACCGGCGGGGTTAAAAAACACATGCCGATGCCTGCTGTTGACAAAGGCGGTTTCTTGGGTGGTAGTCAGCGTAAATCGGCATTGGCCGCATTGGATGGGTCGAACGGCTTCATCGGCTTGCTCGTTGTCCTGCTTGCGTCGGGGATACAGGGCCTGTTTGCCCAACGGGGCAGGACGATCGGGCCATTCGCGCAGTCTGTAGAAATTACAGGGAAGGGACTTTGGGAAGCGGATTGTCGTGGCCGTAGTAGCTGACAATGGCCTCGACCAGATCTGCGATGGTATATTGTTGCGGCTGAATATGGGTTTCAATACCATACTCCTGCAAGGTAGCTGCCGTTACCGGACCGATGGCAGCGATACGGGTTTTACCCAGAAGCTGTTGAAGGGACGATGCATCCTTGCAGCCGAGCAGGGCAAAACAGTTACGCACCGTTGAGGAACTGGTAAAGGTAAGGGCGTCAATCGCACCAGCGCTCAAGGCCTCCCGAAGCTCATTGCCGGATGATACAGCCGGAACATTCCGGTATACAGGGGCGATGGTCAGTTGCGCTCCAGCGGCTGTCAGCTTCTTAGGCAATACTTTACTTGCCGCCTGGGCCTGGGGCAACAGGAAATGCCGACCGGCAACATCGCCCTGGGCAAGAAGCGCATCGGCAAGCCCTTCGCCGGTAAACTGCTCTGGCAGTAAGTCTGCTGATATACCGTATCGCTCCAGTTCACCTGCAGTAGCGGTCCCTACTGCAGCGATACGTGCCCCGGCCAGGGCGCGGCTGTCTTTCCCGGTACCCTGCAGGCGGCGAAAAAAGTAGTTGACCGCATTAGGGCTGGTGAAAAGCAGCCAATCATATTCTGTCAGGCGCTGCAAGGCCTGATCAAGTACCGAGTAGTCATCCATCTCCCGAATGTCGATGGTCGGACACTCAAAACAGTCTGCACCCATTTCTTCCAGCTGGTTAACCAGTTCACTTGCCTGGACACGGGTACGGGTCACCACGATGCGCCGGCCAAAAAGCGGCCGCCGTTCAAACCAGTTGATACGATGCCGCAACTGCACCACTTCACCCACCACCACCAGGGCTGGTGGCTTGATTCCAGCCTCCTGTACCAGGTCGCTGATGGTACCCAAGGTGCCAATCAGCGACTCCTGCCTTGGGGTTGAGGCCCAGCGCACCACTGCCACCGGTGTTTCTGGTGCGCGTCCGGCTGCCATCAGTTTCTGGGTGATTTCAGGCAAATTTTTGATACCCATATAAATAACAAGAGTACCTGCTCCGGTGGCCAGCTTGTCCCAGTTGATGGCGGAAAATTTTTTCCCCGGATTCTCATGGCCGGTAATAAAGGCCACTGAGGCGGTATATTCACGGTGGGTAATGGGAATACCAGTGTAGGTTGCTGCAGCAGACGCGGAGGTCACCCCGGGCACAACCTCAAAACTCACCCCTTCGGCGGCCAGTTCTTCCATCTCCTCGCCACCTCGGCCGAAAATAAAAGGATCCCCTCCTTTTAGCCGCACCACCATCTTGCCAGCTTTGGCATGCTCTACCAGAAGCTTATTGATGCCTTCCTGTGTATAAGCGTGCAAGCCGCCACCTTTTTTACCCGCATAGATCAGGGTGGCCTTTTCCGGCACGTAGCGCAGCAACCTCGGGTTGGCCAAATAATCGTAGACTACTACTTCTGCTCGCTGCAGCAGTTCTTTGCCGCGCAGAGTGAGTAGGCCCGGGTCACCAGGACCGGCACCCACCAGGTACACCTTGCCTGTACGATGCGCAACTGGAGCCTGGGCATGGATCGAAGTGGCGTTGTCCACGGTTACATCCTCCACCAAAAGCAATCAGGAAAGCGAGGCCTGATACACGGCCTCAAGAATTGTTTTACCGCCACGACCCAGCAACTCTTCAGCCAGTGTTCGACCAAGCAGGGCAGCATCTGATGCAGGAGCCGAGAACGTCTCCCTGAGCAGGGTGACTCCATCCACAGAGGCGATCAGACCGGTTAATGCAAGCATGTCGTCCTGCAGTAGCGCATAGGCACCAATAGGCACCTGGCAACCGCCTTCAAGTCGTGCCAGATAGGCACGTTCTGCCGCCACGGTAGCTGCAGTTTCGTAGTGATGCAAGGGCTGGAGCTGCTCTAAAAGCTCTGTGTCGCTTAAGCGCAGTTCGATCCCGAGTGCCCCCTGACCAATGGCGGGCAACATCTGCGCAGACGGCAGCAGTGCAGTGATACGCGCCTGCAGATTTAACCGCCTCAATCCTGCACCGGCCAGGATAATGGCGTCAAAATCACCGTTATCAAGCTTACTCAAACGGGTACCTACATTGCCACGCAGATCGTGAATTTGAAGATCCGAGCGCAGGGCCAGCAGTTGCGCCTTGCGCCGCAGGCTAGAGGTACCAACTACCGCCCCCTGCGGCAACTCATCCAAGTTGCGATACCGGGTTGAAACAAAGGCATCACGCGCCTCTTCCCGCTGGGGCACAATACCGATGTGCAAACCATCCGGCAAAATCGTTGGCACATCTTTCATGGAATGCACTGCCAAATCAATGCTGCCTGCCAGCAGAGCCTCCTCGATTTCTTTAACAAAGAGTCCCTTGCCACCGACCTTGGCCAAGGGCACATCCAGAATCCGGTCTCCTTTGGTGCTGATGCGTATCAGTTCAACATCCACACCCGGCAGCAAGGCCAGAATCTGTTCCCGCACCCACTCCGACTGGGTCAACGCAAGTTGGCTTGCCCTGGTACCGATACGCAGTTTTCGCTTCACGCCCCTTGCCTCCATCAACAGTAATTCCACATAATTTTCTTATTCCGCCTTGCTGCAGGCATCTAGCAGGGCCGCAGCCAGGAGCGGGAGCATCAATTCGTGATGACCAGTAAAGTGAAAGCCCTTGCCACCCTCAAGGGTAGGCCGCTGCACCACGTTGACCGAGGGTCGGTAATGACGGATAAAATCAAAATTAGCAGTGGTGAAGTGCCGCACCTGATGACCGAGGTTTCGCACCACGGTAAGCGCTTTCAAAAACACCTCCGGCAAAAGTACAGCCGAACCGAAGTTCAGGTATACCCCTCCCTCAAGCCCGCTCACCAACCGGCAAAACAGGCGAAAGTCGTGATGGCCGGCCTTGCCGATGGCAGCACCATCGGCGCTGGGATGAATATGGATGGTATCGGTGCCCATGGCAACATGCACAGTCACCGGAATATTCAGGCTGGCGGCCACAGCTAAAAGGCTCTGTTCATTGTGTGCGAACCCTTGCGCCAGCAGCATTTCTCCCACTCCCTGACCTATGCCTACCCCGCGGCGAGCCGCGTCGGCGATGGCTGCATTCAACACCTCGCCTGTTTCTCTGGCAGCGCCAAAGGCGCCGGAACCAAGAACCTCGCCAACCTCTTCAGAGGTTTGTCCGGCCATGGCCAGTTCCGCATCATGGATAATGCCCGCACCATTGAGCGCCAGAGCGCTAATAAAACCTTGATGCATCAGGCCGATCAGTACCGGGTTTAACCCCACTTTAATCACATGCGCCCCCATACCCACCAAAACGGGCCGCTCTTGCCTCTTCGCCTCGGCAAGTCGCGCCACCAGTTCCGGAAAATCCTTCCCCGCCAGTTGTCTGGGCAGCGCCTCCAGCCACTCGCGTAAGCTCATGCCGGTCCGCATGGGTTGAGCACAATCTGCCAAGGATACCTTGGAGTGGCGTTCGTGCACAGAATAGGTATGCAGCCCTTCAAAACTCAGGGGTTCTAGTGAATAACGGTTCATAAGCTGATCAGGACTGTGGGAACATCTGGCGCTCCACCAGTTCGCAGAGCAGGTGTTCAATAAAAAGATGGGCTTCCTGAATATGCGGGGTGAAGTCGCTGGGCACGTTGAGTACCAGATCACAGAGCGGAGCCAAATCGCCCCCCGGCCGCTTCAATCCGCCGGTGAGCGCTGCCCGCTGCATTCCGATTGCCCGGGCAGCCTCCATGCCCCTGAGCACATTGGCCGAGTTGCCTGAGGTAGAGATGCCCAGGGCAAGGTCTTCCTTTTTGCCGAGCGCTTCTATCTGCTTTGAAAAAATATGCTCAAAGGCAAAATCGTTGGCAATGGCGGTAAGTGCCGAGGTGTCGGTGGTCAGGGCCAGGGCTGCCAGTGGCCTGCGTTTAATGAGGAAACGGTTGACAAATTCTGCCGCCAAATGCTGAGCATCGGCAGCACTGCCACCATTGCCGAAAATGAGCAATTTGCCGCCTGCGTCAAGAGTAGTGCGGATCATGGCCACAAGACGTTGCACATCGGCCAGGGATGCATGGACAAAGTCCTCCTTGGCCGCAACCGAACGGCGTAATCTGTCAAGAATCAGTGTCTGTGTTTCCATGCAGGCCCTGAAAAAAGAATCCCTCAAAAAAAAAACGCCCTGCCGGCAAAGCCAGCAAGGCGACAAGTATTACCAGATTCAATTGAATAGAACAAGTTCGGCAATCAGGCCAAGTCCTTCAGGATCAGAGCAGTCACTTCTTTGATGGGTACGGAACCATCCACGGAAATCACCTTGGCGTTGCCTTTCTTCTTGAAGTAGTTCACCGCCGCCATGGTGCCGGTGTTGTCGTCATAGTAAATGTTGTGGCGCTTGTTAATGGCCTCTTCATCCTGGTCATCTGCACGGGTGGAAAGCTCACCGCCGCACACCCGACATACCAGCTTGCCGTCTTTTTCGACCGGCTTGATAGCCTCAAAGGCTATATGGTTGGGGTGGTTATTGTCGTTAGCGCAGAGGCGGCGGCCCATGATGCGCTCCTTGGCAACCTGGCGATCCAGCACAATCTCAACCACATAATCAAGGGCCATGCCTGCCTCGGCAAGAGCCTTGTCCAACGCCTCGGCCTGGGCGAGCGAACGGGGGAAACCGTCCAGAAGCCACCCTTTTTCTTTGGATTTCGCCAGGGTTTCCAGCACCATCGGAATGGTAATCTCATCGGGCACCAGGTCGCCCCGGTCAATATAGGCCTTGGCCTTTTTACCGAGTTCTGTGCCGCCCTTGATATGCTCCCGGAAAATTGCGCCAGATTCAATATGATCGGTACCATATTTTTCCTTCAGAATAGCGCCTTGAGTGCCTTTGCCGCTGCCGTTTGGTCCAAAGATAAGAATATTCATGCCCGCTCCTTGCTGCAGAGGTATGGAGGATGCAAGCATCCGCCTGATGAAAGGGAAAATGTAGCAACAAACAAAAACTATAACCGAGCAGCTCTTGATATGTCACGAAAATTGATGACAACTATTATTTTCATTTCTCTTTCCTTGGGCAGCTGCATTGGTAAGGAGGCAGGGCATGGTATATTTTGACAAGTGCCGGGAAAGCGGGTAGAAATTGTGGCTCATTGGAACTCTTCCTTTTTATTCCGGCTCCAGACTTAAGATGCTCTCAAGGAGGCGAGGAAAATACGACGCAGACGTACATACACGTACTTCAGGGAGTATTTTTCAAAGCCGATATGGAGAATGCTTGCATATGGAATTGGAATTACTGGCTGCGCGGGGTACGCATGAAGGAAATTAAGGTTGGACTGATAGGATTTGGCACGGTTGGTCAGGGTTTGGCGGAAGTATTGTTCATGCAGCAGGAGCGTATGCCTAAACGTACCGGCATGCGCATTGAGCTGGCCGCTATTGCCGATAAAAGCGCCAAGGCGCTGCCGGAACGTTTTGCCCATATTCCCCTGGTGCAAAACGGCCAGGATGTCATCAACAATCCGGATATTGATATCGTGGTCGAACTGATCGGCGGTATTGAACCAGCCAAAAGTTTCATGCTGGCCGCCATTGCCGCAGGCAAGCATGTGGTAACCGCCAACAAGGCGCTTCTGGCCCAGGAAGGACGGGATATCTTTGCCGCAGCCGCAGCCAAGGGCGTATGCGTTGGCTTTGAGGCCAGTGTAGGCGGGGGTATCCCGGTCATCAAGGCGCTGCGCGAGGGTCTGGTTGCCAACCGCATCCTTTCCATCAGCGGCATCATGAACGGTACGGCCAACTATATTTTGAGCCGCATGACCGACGAGGGCATCCCCTTTGCCGAGGTGCTGGCCGAGGCGCAGCGGTTGGGTTTTGCCGAGGCTGACCCCAGCTATGATGTGGAAGGCATCGACACGGCGCACAAACTCGCCATTCTCATGAGCATGGCCTATGGCATGCACATCACCCACCGGGAAGTAAATACCGAGGGTATCAGCCGCATTGAGCCTCTAGACATCGAACTAGCACGCGAATTCGGCTACCGCATCAAACTGTTGGCCATCAGCCGCAATCATGGTGATCATGTCGAAGCCCGGGTGCATCCCACCATGGTGCCGCAGGATCACCTGCTGGCCTCCATCAGCGGTGCCTACAACGCCATCCACTTCCATGGCGACTGCGCTGGTAATATCCTGCTTTACGGTCTGGGCGCAGGCAAGGTACCGACAGGGAGCGCTGTGGCCGCTGATGTGGTGGATATTGCCCGCGATATTGCCTGCGGCTCGATTGGCCGGGTGCCACCCCTCAGCTACCTGTCCGATCAGTTTACACCCCGTCGCATCACCCCCATGGATGAGCTCTATGGCCCCTACTATTTCCGTTTCACCGTGCTCGATCAACCGGGCGTGCTTGCCAGCATTGCGGGCATTCTCAGTGAGCAGGATATCAGCATCGAATCGGTTATCCAGAAGGGCCGCAAGGAAAGCGGTGGCGCTGTACCCCTGGTCATTGTCACCCACGCAGCCCAGGAATCTTCAGTGGAGAGGGCCCTAGCCCGCATCAATACCCTGGAAGCGGTAACCGCACCGGCGGTAAAAATCCGCATCTTTGAGGACGAATAAAGAGGCTGGATCTGCTGTGAAATATATCCTCCTCATCGGTGACGGCATGGGTGATGTGCCGGTGGATAGCCTAGGCGGCAAGACCCCGCTTGAGGCTGCTGCTACACCTACGCTTGATCGTCTGGCCCCAGCATCGGAACTGCTCCTGACCCATACCGTGCCCGCAGGGTTCCCTCCAGGTAGTGACGTGGCCAACCTTTCCCTGCTCGGCTATGAGCCGCAGGAAGTTTACAGTGGTCGTGCTCCGTTAGAAGCGGCAAGCATGGGTGTGGAACTAGGCCCGAACGATATCGCCTTCCGCTGTAATCTGGTACATGTGGAGAAGAAAGCCAGCGGTGAACTCATTATGGCGGATTACAGTGCAGGGCACATCACCACGGTCGAGGCGCGCGAACTCATCCAGGCGCTGCAGGCAAATTGCGGCAACCGGCATATTACGCTGTATCCTGGAGTAAGCTATCGCCACCTGCTGGTGTTGCATGGCCCGCTTCCACCAAGCTTTACCACCGTTCCCCCACATGATCACAGTGGCCAAAACGTAGCCCCCTTCTTTTCCAATTATAAAGAAATTGAACCCTTGGCGCAGCTCTATGCCTGTGGCCCTGATGTGTTAACAAAGCACCAAATCAATAAACAGCGCGCTGCCAACGGCAAGACCAAGGCAAATTTCTTCTGGCTCTGGGGTGAGGGAAAACGTCCCAGCATGTCCACCATTAGGGAGCATTACGGCCTGAGCGGCGGCATGATTTCCGCGGTGGATTTACTCAAGGGTATTGGCGTATTAAGCGGGCTTAAGGTGATTGATGTGCCCGGTGCCACCGGATATCTCGACACCAACTATGCCGGCAAGGCGCAAGCGGCGCTGGATGTGCTGGCTGCAGATGATTTTGTAGCCGTGCATGTGGAAGCGCCGGATGAATGTGGTCATCAGGGCCTGCTCACGGAAAAGATGCGGGCTATTAGTGATTTTGATGCCTATATAGTCCGACCCATTGTCGAAGAAATGGAACGACGACAGGAGCCGTTTCGTCTGGTAGTGACTATGGATCACTACACCCCCCTGCACCTGCGCACCCATGTAGACTGGCCGGTGCCGATGCTTTTATACGACACGCGCAGCCGTAGCACAGGTGGCTTGCTCTACAGTGAGGCCAATACCCGCCTGACAGTAGAACACAACGGCCGCAGCTTTGCCTCTGGCCGTGCCTTTTTTCAATATTTTGTGGAGCACAAGGCTCGTGAGCAAGCTCAGCACCGCCCTGATTGAACCGGTTTTCACCGCCTCCTACCGGGTCATTTATGGCGACACCGATGCCGCCGGAGTAATGTACAATGCCAACTATTTGCGGCTTTTTGAAATCGGTCGCACCGAAATGATGCGTGCTTGGGCTATGCCTTACCGGGCCATGGAGGATTTGGGCTGCATCTTACCGGTTACCGAAAGCTACCTCCGCTTCAAAGCCCCTGCCCGTTACGACGATTTAGTAAACATCAGCGCTTCACTCGTGGAAGCCAGCCGCCTAACCTGTCGCTTCCATTATCAGATCACCAGAAAGGAAGAGAACGACACGGTAACACTGCTTACCAAGGGTTTCACCGTGCATGCCTGTGTCAACCGCGAAGGAGTCCTTACTCCGTTTCCCCCGGTAATCAAGCAGGCAATCCAGACAATCCTGACCCAGGGAAATAATTCCGCCGCCTGAAGTTGCCTGACAGCACTGCTTGACAAAACGAATTTACATGGTATTATTGTCTTTCGCGATGCGGGGTGGAGCAGTCTGGTAGCTCGTCGGGCTCATAACCCGAAGGTCGTTGGTTCAAATCCAGCCCCCGCTACCAACAAATTCAAAGGACTTACAGCCAAAGGCTGTAAGTCCTTTTTTTATTTTCAACACTTAGTGCCAAACTGGTGCCAAATTTTACACGGCAAGCCACTTTGCGTGGATCAATGGCCAGTTCATGACAAAAAAATACTCTTCCCCCGCAGAAATGCTGATGGTACGGGTTTTCCAGCCAGCGCCACACAGTTTCTCCATCCGAAGTATTGAAGGCGTGACTGAGATAGCTCAGGCCCATCATCTTGCGGATGGGGAGCCGGGTCAGCCGTTTTCCGAATAGAGCGCGTCGAATTCCTGTTCAAGCAGCGCCCAGTCGATCAAAGCTGACAGGAGGTATAGTTCATGGTTTCGGTTGAGGAAATTTTCCAGGCGGTTACGGAACATGTCCAACTGAAACGTAGCATCCTGCTTCTTAGGACGCATGGAAGATCACCAGGAATTGGAGGGAAACAGTGCAGTACCTTGCAATTCATAGCGCTCTATTTTCAATCCGTTGTCTCGATAATTCAGCATGTTGAATGTTTTTCGAGAACGACTAATTGATGAGGGGAGGAGGGATCACCCTCACTCTCTGCAGCTACACAGATTCGTCTTTAACTTGGTTATTGAATTGTTTGTGCGCTGGTTGTTGTCGACGGACTTGAAGCAGAGCGTATCGATTGGCGCCGGATTGTACGCGTCTTTTTCTTTGCATCCGCTTCTTTTTGGCGAGCGAGCGTCTGTGCGCGCGGATCCAAGGTGTACATAAAATCATCCATAAGAACTTTAACTGCCTGTTCGGTCGCACCCTCAAAAAGTGCATCATACTGGTAATCAGCCAAAACTGATTGTGGGGAGACCTTGACATCGACCCGGTTGGTCCACACAACCTGACCATTATACGCATCTTGCACCCACATGCGCAATTGCACCACAGCTTGGGGAATATTTCCGGAATTGTAGGCCATATTGCCTAAACCTGCGCCAATAGCACCCCAAACTATGGTATTGCCAGCAGTACCGCCAGAAACGCCTAAAATTGATTTATTAGTATTGCTGTATGGCCATTTGGGGTCCCAATCGCCATAAAGTGCACCCAAAGCGCCACCAGCCACCATGTGTCCGAGTTCATCATATTTATCTGAGCGAGCCTGACCAAAGGCAATTTTGTTTGTCACACCGGTAACAAAACCAACAATGCCCTTTTTCCATGGGGCCCAGGATGGATCCTGGCGCGTTTTGTACTGGATTATGCTGCCGCGGATCACATAATCTGCAGTGAAATATTTTCCCAAGTTAACTACTTCGGCCTGATCAAGCCCTAAGGTGCCTGGAGAGTCAAGGACTGGATTGGATGGAGCATTCATACGCGATTGATGCATATAGCGCTCAAGCTCATGTTTCATTTGCGGAGACCAATCCTTATTCAGTTCATATTCAAGAGAACGGGCAAGATTTTCTGAGTATGCAACCACATTGATGATGTTACGATTCACCAGATAACGAAAAACATCTTCCTGAATTGTCACCATGAAACCATTCAATACAAAATGATCAATAATATTTTCACTAACAAACATACTGCGCCTATAAGCCGACTCAAAATCACTGGCATCGGTGTAGTCTGCAAATGGTAAAATAACTGCCTGCCTGTTTTGGCCAATATTAGTCTTGAAGGCTTGATCCACCTTCAAGGATTCCTGTACCGATGCTCCGCATCCAACTAATGCAGCCAGACACAATGCTGAAAAAAGTATCGAAACCGGTTTAATTTTGTGCGATCTCGTTGGACAATTTATGTGTTCGCGATCCATAGCTGCGCTAGATTTAAAGTGTTATATGATATGGGGAGACAACAGAATAACAAGCTCTCGCTTTCTGACATTTTTCTCTTCGACACCGAAGAGATATTTAATAAGTGGAATTTTACCTACGACCGGTGCAAATTTTTCAGAACTATCCTGCACACTGTCTATCAGCCCGCCAATGATCAACATTTCTCCATTTGCAACTTGCACCATAGTGGACATCTGGCGGACACCAATTTCTGGTAGACCAACTTTCATTTCATCATTTTGACCAAATCGTTCTTCCCTGATCGTGCCACCAATTATTTCTGTAGTGATAGGAGTTAGTTGCATGACAATACTGTCATCATCGATTATGGATGCCATAACTCCCATAGAAATTCCTTCAACAACATTGTCTACTACAACAGAATAGGCTACTCGGCTTGTATCACCACTGCCACGCTCTTCCCGTTCAATTTCTTTGATATAGGCAACATCTTTGCCTACGCTAATAAGAGCCGGCTGGCCATTTAAAACAGTAATTTTTGGATTTGAAAGAATTCGTGATTCTCCTTGTTGGTCTAGTGCGTTCAAAAGCACATTAAAATCAACACTTGGCAGGATAATTTTACTAACGAAACGAGTTGGTGATTCTGTATTACCCTTTGTTGGGATCCAAGGGTATACTTGCCCTTCTGCACCAAACTGTACGGTCCCACGTATATTAAAATTTTCTAAAACACTGCTCCAATCCAAACCTATTTTTGAACGGTCTTCCAGATAAACTTCAATGATCTTAGCTTCAATTGATATTTGTCTATACAGTCTTTTTTTCAAATTATCTATGTAATTTCCTACAGTATTCATTACAGAAGGCTTAGCAGTCACTGTAATAGAACCAATAGCTTTATCAACGATATAAAAGGCTCCGTCTTCAGTACGTTGTGAACTATCCCTTGCAACTTCAGGTTGATATGGGGTTGAATCTGTACTATTTTGCTGTTGTACCGCTGCTTGTGCTGCATCAGCCCGGCGGCCAGCAAGCGACGCTTGTTCACTAGCAGCTACTCCCAAAATAACGTCCAGATTTTTCTGCACATTAGTCCAAATATCGTATTCATTTTCTTCGCTAGCAATTTTGACGATACCTTCTGTCCCTTCAGCGGCAGCTTTCGAAGTCAGAAAATTACCACCAACAGTACTAGTATAATTTCCTTTAATATACGGGACACCGATATGGAAAACCTTTGTTGTTTTATTTTTTATAACGAGAGCCTTGCCGTTTGTTTCGTAAAAATAATCTGCCTGACGGAGCAAATTGCCAACCGCATCCAAAAAGATATCCTGGCCATTAATATCAACGTCCACAAGATAGTTCTGATCCACATCACTTGCCCAACTGACGGTCATGCCTTTCAGGTTTGCCAGCCTCTTAAGCACATCCCAGAGCGGTTGCGGCCCGGACGTGGACTTGATCGTCGCACCAACCCGAATTTGAAATTCCTCTTGCGCAGTGCCCAAGTCACCATCTATGGCGCTTTTCGGCGTCATATAGCCAGGGTTTTGATACCGTGCAGGCATTTGTGGGGGGCCCTGACTTTGTTGCGCCAACAAGTGTGAGGCAGGAGGCTCCGGCGAGACTGGTTTGGCGGACTTACCTCTCTTTCCGGCACAGGCATTCACCCCGCAAATCAGTGCAAAGGTCGCAATGATCACAAAAAATTTTTGTAGCTTCATTTCGCTTCTCTCCACAAAATATTGATCAACTCACCATTCAACCCTGGCCCTGATGAATCGTGACAGATCAGACGGCAGCGCAAACCCGGCATTAAGAATCGAGCGATACTCCTGCACGGCTTGAGCGCTGGCCCCTTTTTTGTCTAAAATCCGTGCTGTTGCGATCATTGCATCCAGAGTCTTACCGTACAGAGCACCATGTTTATCAAGAAGTTGCAGAGCTTGATCGTATTGACGCCCTTCTTCGCGGAATAATGCATAACTGAGGAGAGCTTCCTGGCTGGGCTTATCACCTTGCATGCTCATTTCAAAATAATTTGTCGCAGATTGTGAATCTCGCATATTGGCCGATGCAATTGCAGCATTGAGTGCAGCCACACTATCCTTCTTATCTATTGCCAGTGCCCGCTCAGCATAATGCAAGGCCTTTGCGTATTGGCGCAAATCCACCAGATAGATTGCTGCAATCCTATTAGCCAGCTTTCCATTGGTTTCCCATTTTTCAAAGGCTTGCTCGTAGACTTGAACTGCCATAGCCGGGTTGTGCTGTTTCTCAAATTCGCTTCCCTTGGCAATTAACTGGGTCGCTTCGACTAACCCCACCGCCTGCTGTTCCATCTGCGTGATCACAAACGCTTCCTGTTGGGCTATATCTTCATCCGCCTGGAAGGAAAGCGTACTTTCAGCTTTACCGGGCCAAATAAATTCTTTGTTCTTCGGATAAATAACAATAGTGTTAAAACGCTCTTTCTGGCTCAAGCCTTTCAAATTTAAAATAACATCTAAAGCAAAATCCCATGGAACATTATCAAGGGTCAGAGTCAGGGTTCCCTGCACTGCTTCGTCGACAATAATGTTGGTACCGCTGATTTCACGCAGGAAGCGGAAAACATTATGTAAATCCATTTTGTAGAAATCGACACTGATCCTTTCGCGATCATAGCCAGAGAAGCTAAAATCATCTTGAATTTTTCCTGATGCTGGCACTGTTGCACGAGATGGGTCAGGCAGGGGTTTTCCCAGGGTTGGAGCGGGCTTATCCGGTGTAGCAGAAAGTGAAACACTGGCTATGGGGGCTGCCGGCCCTTGCAAGTCGAAAGAAACCAGCAAGGCATTTTCATCCTGTTGGGTCGTATACGGCAAAGATTTTTCTAAGAGGAATTCAAATCTTAGTATCTGGGGCTGTGCATCGGTGATTTCTTTGGTCTGCAGTTTAATCTGCGCATCAGATGGCAAATTCGGCATCAGACCTGGTTGCAGGCTGGCGTTGGCGACATCAACCACAACGCGAGTCGGGTTGAACAGCTCATAGGAGGTATAGGTCAAACTGGAATCACCAATGATGCGGACTTCCAGCACACCACCAATTTTTTGCCCTGCTACTTCTGATACTGTGGCCCCACTCTTTTCTTCGGCCTGCATAGGGGCTCCCAAAAAGAGGACAGCAGGCAATACCAACAACATTGCCAGTACTCGCCGGAGTGAGCCATTTCCTCCAACAAAATCATAAGTCACGAGCCTTTTCATTGACTCTCTCCATCCCTTTTCAGCTTCATGGATATAACCGTTTTTATCGCTTCACCTCCACGAGTATGTGCCGTTTCAGTGACAACAACCTGATCTTTCCTGATCTCGGTTACTTCACCGTATCTACCTATCAAAACACCTTCCCTCAGCAAGTACCCTTTCTTGGCAACGTCTTCGACCATGGCAACTCGGCCTCCGGGTGTGTCCATAATGGCTACCAGGCTGAGTTGGCCTGGCTCAAACAACTGCATACCTGTAAGCTCCCTGGCATCGTCCAGCAGCTCATTGGGATTGACCGCCTTTGGAGTAATAAAAGGTTTGAAAGGATCTGGCCTGGAGGACAGCTGATATTCATAGACTGGAGATGGCGGATTTGGGGTATTTGCTGGCTCAGAACTATGAGTAGTGACAGCAGAATCCACAGTGGCAGCTTTAGCAGCATATCCGAATGAGACACCAAACAAAGCAAGAGCGGTCGCTACTAGTGCCCACACTTTTTTCCTGTGAAGAGCCGACCTACCCATAATATTGTGTTTCGCCATGGCAGATTTCACACACTGTTCTATTGGCAATCCCATTATTTTTTCTTCTTGTTTTTGGGATCCGGAAGTTTTTGACCGGTAAAACGGTACGTTACCAATTGGCAGGTTGAAGTGAGGATTATTTCTCCAGTGTCTTCTTTGGGTTGGGCCATCTTGATATTGTTGACGGTTACAATACGATCGAGTTTAGAAACCTTGTCGAGGAAACTGCCTACGTTATGATAGGGGCCAAGCAAGGTAATATTAATGGGAATTTCTGCATAAAAATCTTTTAGAGTCTCTTGCGCGGGCACAAAGGACACAAATTCAAGACCGGTTGACTTACCGAGGTCAGAAATATTCCTGAGCAGATCGGGAATCTCCTGTGTTTTCGGCAGCATGACAACAGTTTCCTCAAATTTCTGATGCGTTTCTTCCAATGCTGCCCTGTACTTTGGCAAATTTTTAAGGATAGCCTCTGCCTTGCGAATGTCCTCGGTTGTGGTTGCAATCGCAGTAGTGAGTATTTCCTGCTCTGCAGCTTTGGGGCTATACAGTAAATAACCTGAATCCGTGAGCATTCATCAACGAAAGTTGTTTGCCTCTGCAATTAACATATTGAAATATCATTATAAAAATTGCAACATACGCCTGTCCG
>JAAYIE010000059.1 GCA_012744275.1 Desulfobulbaceae bacterium | reverse complement strand
TCTTGCCGAAAAGGCACGAATGGCTGATTATGTTATTGATAACAGCGGTAGTTGGCTCGAGACCCGCAAGGCGGTGGTGGCATTGGGAGATACGCTCTGCAGCACGCAGGAAGCGACAAATATAAAAAAACGGGAGAAAGTGCTTGACACCACTTCCTGAACCCAATATCACTTGCACTGCGTTGTAGCATCCTTCGCACTTCGTCTTTTTTCTGACCCCGCAACCAATAGCTTGCCCTTTTGCTTCCACAAAAATTCCCGTGTTGGGAAGTGGAGGCATTGTTAACCATTGTTGCCATAGTTGTCTCTTGAATGCGTCCAATCCCAGCATAGATTATCGCCATTGCTTCCATCCGGTCGCTCCAGTTGATCCTGCCTCTGCATCTTTAGCACAGACTTCGGCGCTTACACCCCACGTGTGCCTTAAATTTCCGGCCCATCTGCACTCTTATCAGTCTATTTTCCACTTTTTTCGTATCAGTCCTCAGGGGGACACTTCCACATCATGAATCTTGCTGATTTAAAGAACAAAAAAATTAAGGAACTGGTCAGCCTGGCTGCATCCCTCAACATCGAGGGGTACAGCAACATGACCAAGCAGGAACTCATTTTTGCCATCTTAAAGGAGCAAGCTGACGAAGATGGCAGGCTCAGGGGGAGCGGGGTGCTGGAGATTCTCCAGGATGGGTTCGGTTTTCTGCGCGCCCCAGACTATAACTATCTGCCAGGGCCGGATGATATCTACGTCTCCCCCTCGCAGATACGCCGGCTTAACCTGCGTACCGGTGACACGATTGAAGGAGAGGTGCGCTCGCCCAAGGATAATGAGCGTTATTTTGCCCTGCTCAAGGTGGACAGTATCAACTACGACCCGCCAGAGGAGGCAAAAAATAAGACCACCTTCACTAACCTGACGCCGCTGCATCCGGATGAGTTGATCAATCTGGAGACGACTCCGGATAACCTGTCCATGCGGGTGCTCAATATCGCTGCTCCTCTGGGCAAGGGACAGCGAGGCCTGATTGTTGCTCCACCCCGCACCGGCAAGACCGTACTCATGCAAAAGATTGCCAATTCGATTGTCGCGAACCATCAGGAAATCATCCTGATTGTGCTCTTGATCGACGAGCGTCCCGAAGAGGTGACCGACATGCAGCGCAGCGTGCGGGCAGAGGTGGTCAGTTCCACCTTTGACGAGCCACCGCAGCGACATATCCAGGTAGCAGAAATGGTAATCCAGAAGGCGCAGCGTCTGGTTGAGCACAAGAAAGACGTGGTCATTCTGCTGGATTCCATTACCCGTCTGGCCCGGGCCTACAACACGGTGACTCCGGCCTCGGGCAAGATCCTTTCCGGCGGTGTGGAAGCCAATGCCCTGCACCGGCCCAAGCGTTTTTTCGGAGCAGCACGCAACGTGGAAGAGGGCGGCAGCCTGACTATCCTTGCCACCGCCCTGATTGATACCGGCAGCCGCATGGATGAAGTTATTTTTGAGGAATTCAAGGGTACCGGCAATATGGAAATAGTTCTGGATCGCAAAATGGCCAATCGCCGTGTGTATCCGGCCATAGATATTCTCAAATCCGGTACCCGTAAGGAAGATTTACTGTTGCCGGCCGAGGAACTCAATCGCATCTGGATCCTGCGTAAGCTGCTCTCTTCGATGAACCCGGTGGATGCCATGGAATTCCTGCTGGATAAAATGGGTCAAACCAAGACCAATCAGGAATTCTTTGCCTCCATGAACCGGTAGATAGTATTTCCCTTTGCAAACCAGTGCATCTGGTTTATACTCAATACTTTTAATTTTATTGGTTCCATTAGCAGGAGACCCAACATGAAGCCGGATATTCATCCTGATTACCAACATATCAAGGCGGTTTGCGCCTGCGGTAATGAAATTGAGCTGGGCTCAGTGAACAAGGAGATGCACGTGGAAATCTGCTCTGCCTGTCACCCGTTTTTTACAGGTAAGCAGAAGCTGGTTGATACAGCAGGCCGCATCGAAAAGTTCAAGAAGAAGTACGCAAATCACCTTGCCGCCAAGAAAAAATAAGTAATTTTTTATTCCGGCAACACTCCCATACCTGTTTCATGCCGCGTCTAATCGTGTTTTCTCGGCAATTCTATGTTTGAGCAACTGGCCGATATCGGTGAGAAACTCGCGGTACTGGAAAGGCAGCTGGCCGACCCACAACTGGTCAGCCGCCAGGAGCAGTACCGGGAGCTTGTGCGTGAACACGCACAGGTGTCTCGCTTGGCAGAATTGCACGGACAGTACGAAAGGCTTATCAGCCAGATGCGTGACAACCGTGAGCTGATCCACTCCGTTGATGAAGACCCGGAACTGGTGGCCATGGCCAAGGCAGAACTGGACGAGTTGGAATCGCGAAAGCTGAATCTGGAACGTGCCATTCGCCTGCAGCTGCTCCCGAAAGACCCCAACGACGAGAAAAATATTTTTCTTGAAATCAGGGCGGGAACCGGTGGAGAGGAAGCCGCTCTGTTTGCTGCCGATCTGTTCCGTATGTACAGTCGATTTGCGGAATCATTGGGCTGGAAAGTGGAGGTTATGAGTTCCAATGGCACTGGTATTGGTGGCTACAAGGAGATTATTGCACTCATCAGCGGCAGCCAGGTATATTCGCGACTGAAGTTTGAATCAGGCGTGCACCGCGTCCAACGGGTGCCAGATACCGAAACCCAGGGGCGCATCCACACTTCAGCGGTGACAGTTGCCATCATTCCCGAAGCGGAAGAGGTCGACCTGCGCATCGAAGCGCATGAACTCAAGTTTGATGTGTACCGCTCCTCTGGCCCGGGCGGCCAATCGGTGAACACCACCGACTCCGCGGTTCGGGTCACCCACCTGCCGACTGGTATGGTGGTGACCTGCCAAGATGAAAAATCCCAGCACAAAAATAAGGCCAAGGCGCTGCAGGTTTTACGCGCACGCCTTTTGGACAGGCTTGAACAGGAACGCCACGACCGCATTTCCGAAGACCGTAAAGGCCAAGTGGGCAGCGGCGATCGCAGCGAGCGCATCCGCACCTACAACTTCCCCCAGGGTCGGGTCACCGACCACCGCATCAATCTGACCATCTACCGATTGGACCAGGTTATGGAAGGTGTGTTGGACGATATACTCGTGCCCCTTGCCACTCACTTTCAGACTGAAGCTCTGAATAGGGCCAGCTGAGTACAATTCCTGTGCTATGGAATTGAAATAAGAGGCGCCTGCGTGGCACTTCCTTCCATTGCTGCTCTCATTGGTACAACCGCTGAGGCCTTCAGCCGTGCCGGGATAGAGAGTCCCGAACTTGATGCCCGCCTTTTGCTGCAACATGTACTCAAAATCGATAGGACTGGCATCATCCTGCGCTGGCATGAGCCGGTTGATACGGCCGCACTGGAGTGCTTTACTGAACTGGCCAGGCGGCGGCTGAAGCGAGAGCCGCTGGCCTATATCATCGCTGAACGCGAATTCTGGTCGCTGTCCTTTGCTGTATCGCAGGATGTTCTTATCCCCCGGCCTGAAACCGAATTTTTGCTCGAACAGGTGCTGCTACGCGTTCGTGATCAAGGTGTGTGCCATGCCCTTGATCTGGGCTGCGGCAGTGGGGTGATTGCGGTGGTGCTCGCTTTGGAGCTGGGCTGCGCGGTAACAGCGGTGGACTATTCAGCTGCCACTCTTAAACTGGCAAAGGCCAATGCCAGGCGGCATGGAGTAGAGGCTCGCATTAACTGGCTTTGTGGCGATTTTTTTAAGGCCTTGCCAGCAGGGCAGCGTTATGACCTTTTGGTCAGCAATCCGCCCTATGTCCCAGCCCGGGAAATAGAACAGCTGGAGCCCGAAGTGCGTCTGTATGAACCGCATCTTGCCCTGTGCGGCGGGGTGGACGGCCTGGATGCCATTGCGACCATCAGCCGCCTGGCAGGCGAGGTGCTGTACCCGAATTCCATGGTTTTTCTGGAGATCGGAGCAGATCAGGCGGACGCAGCACGCCATCTTTTCAGGACGGCACCTCACCGCTATAGCGAAGTGCAGGTACTGTCTGATTTGGCCGGTAGGCCCAGGGTATTGAGCGCTCGTTTACATGCCTGACCCTGGGATAAATTTATAACTCTTATTCCAACTGCAGATCAAAGGCTATAGCCGGTGTCGGAAAAAATGCGATGGAAGCGCGCCTGGACACCCGACAATGCCGACCTGACAGAGCATTTTTTTATGGAATTGGAAGACGTGCCGCTGCCAGGTGGCGCGCATACGTGGTAAATTCAATGGACACACTGGTTATTGATGGTGGTATGCCCCTGCACGGCGAGGTTCGGATAAGCGGCGCCAAGAATGCAGCCCTGCCGCTCATGGCCGCGACTCTGCTCGCACCGGGCGATCATGTCTTGCATAATGTGCCGGATCTGCGTGACACCCGCACCATGCTCAGCCTGATCAAAACTCTGGGCGGCGACTGGGTGCGGCAGGGTGGGACTGTACGTATCAACACTGACACCCTCAGTGGCGCAGAAGCCCCGTATGATCTGGTAAAAACCATGCGGGCTTCAGTGCTGGTGCTGGGGCCGCTGCTGAGTCGTGCCGGCTATGCACGGGTTTCCCTGCCCGGTGGCTGCGCCATTGGTACGCGTCCCATTGATTATCATCTGAAGGGGTTTGAGCGCCTGGGGGTGCAGACAGATCTGGCGCAGGGTTATGTGGAAGCCAGGGTGAAGGATCGCCTGCGGGGGGGAGTCATGTATTTTGATGCTCCTTCGGTAACAGGCACGGAAAATCTGCTGATGGCTGCTGTTTGTGCCCAAGGTACCACCCTTATCCAAAACGCGGCCAGGGAACCGGAGGTGGGCAATCTCATTGATATGCTCACAGCTATGGGCGCCCATATTGAGGGCAAAGACACTGACACCCTTACTGTCCATGGTGTGGAACGGCTTGTTGCTGCGGAAACTTCCGTCATTCCCGATCGAATCGAAACAGGCACCTACATGATTGCAGTAGCTGCCTGTGGCGGCAGGGTGCTGCTACGCGACAGCCTGTCCCAACATCTGGTTGCCCTTTCGGAAAAGCTGCGTCGCTGTGGCTTGATTATTGAGGAGAGGCAGGATGGCATATTGGTTTTCTGTCCGGAAGTTGCGGGGAGCAGCCTGTGTGCGCTCGAGAGTGTGGATATTACCACCCAGCCGTATCCAGGCTTTCCGACAGATCTGCAGGCACAGTTCATGGCATTGATGTGCATGGGTGAGGGCACGGCCATTATTCATGAAACCATTTTTGAAAACCGCTTCATGCACGTGGCCGAATTAAACCGCATGGGTGCTGATATCACCATTGAGGGCTCGCGGGCAGTGGTGCGCGGCTGTGGGCGTGGAAGTCTTTCGGGGGCGCCGGTGATGGCGACAGATCTGCGGGCCTCGGCTTCGCTGGCTATTGCCGGCCTTGCAGCCCAGGGGACAACCACAATTTCCCGCATCTATCATCTGGAGCGCGGCTACGAAAATATGGCCGGCAAATTGCAAGCACTGGGAGCAAATATTCGCCGAATTAGTGGGTAGACTCAGATCGCCCGAGCCGGGACAGGACGAGGCGGACAATACAATTGAAATCTGCCCCGTCACGCCATGGAAGGAAACCGTACTCCCATGCAGCTACGCTCGTAAACGGGCAATGGCCAGATCCCTGGCCGTATACTTCAGCCTTAAGCCAGTCTTCTGCCCCTCGTGCTCTTTTCTGGCACGCACCAGCACCTTTTCTGCAGTATCCTGCGCCGCCACATAGGCATTTTCCACCAGTTGACGCAGCATGATGACAAGGTGCTGTTGCTCAGCCCAGCAGGACAACCTTTCAGAAATTTCCAGCCCGAATCTGCTGATAGAGCAGTGCGGGCTGGTCATAGGCGTGGGTGGTCTCGCTCAGTTCCTGCTGGGTGCGATGCCGGTGACTGCCCAATTTGTCCGCTGATGAGGGCTGCGAGAAAATAGAGCAGACCGTAAAAGGCAAAGCAGTTTAAGGTTGCGGTGAATCGGATTGATGGCTCATAGCTGGTACCAACACAATAGGCAGGAACCGGGTGGGAAATTCCGATTGCGAGTACGACTGCGGAGAGCATGGCACTGGTTACAATTAAAAAAAGCTGTCTGTTTTATAGTGGATAAGCCTGGCTACAATAATGGGCAGGATAAAAACCTGAACCAAATCTGACCTGACAGACACCAGAAAAAACTGGTAACTGTCAGATCTCAAGTCCTAACTACTGCAGATAAAGGGTTTGCCAGCATTGATGCAGCCCGTTTGATCAGGTCGAAGATTTTCAGCATCTTCGGACTTTGGTTTCCTTTTTGCCCAGGGCCGCCTTGGCTATGCGCTGCACCTCGTCCACCTTGAAGGGTTTGGTAATGTAGTGAAACGCCCCATTTTTCATGGCTGTCACTGCATCTTCCGGTGAGGCAAAGGCTCAGCATGAAGAGCTGTATGGTGGGCACTTTGAGATGAAATTGGATTCAGGCGTTTACAAGCAGGACCGGATACAGTACATAGACCTCACTTCCTTAACCGTTGATGCAGCATGACGAAAACAGAACAGTTTGAACAGCAGCCACTCAGTACGCACTTGGCCGAGTTGCGTTCCTGCCTCATTATTTCACTGGCGGCGGTGGTTGTGTGTTTTGTTTTTGCCTATGCGGTGGTGGAGCAACTGGCCGACTGGTTTCTCCAGCCACTCGTCAGCGTATTGCCGGCGGGCAAAGCCCTGATCTTCACCTCGTATCAAGCAGGGTTTTTTTTTATCTGAAGCTCGCCCTGGTTGCCTCCGTTGTCCTTGCCAGCCCTGTCATATTTCTGCAGATATGGCGTTTTATCGCCCCTGGCCTGTATCATCATGAAAAAAGGGTACTCTTGCCCTTTGTTGCAGTTTCGAGCCTGTGCTTTATTGGTGGTGCGCTTTTCGGCTATTTCTTTGTTTTTCCGCCCGCTTTTCGCTTTCTTATCGGCTATGCTAATGAATATTTGGAAGCCATGCCCGCGGTGGAAGAATATTTTCCATTGGCCCTGCGCCTTTTTCTTGCTTTCGGCGTCATCTTTGAACTGCCTGTCCTCATGGTCTTCCTCGCCAAAATCGGTATGGTGGATCGAAACTTTCTTGCAAAAAACAGGAAATACGCCATCCTCATAGCCTTTGTGGTGGCAGCGGTATTGACCCCGACGCCAGACGTTGTGAACCAGTTGCTTATGGCCGGGCCGATTATACTCCTGTATGAGTTCAGTATTTTGGCAGTGGCATTTTTTGGCCGACGCCCGTTCAAGGGTTTTCCATTGGAACCTGGAGAAGCCGCAGACAAGCAGCAGGATGGTGTCCAATAATGGTAGATCTGAAACAAAAATGAATGAACCTGCCTGGGTAGGAAAGGAGTAATAAATGCAGAAAATTCTTATAACCGGCGGTGCCGGTTTCATCGGACACGCACTGGGAAAACGGCTGCTGGCCGAAGGCCGCACAGTGGTTGGACTCGACAACCTTAACGACTACTACGATGTGCAGCTGAAGCAGGATCGTTTGGCCGAGCTTCAGGCCAGCCCCGGCTTTATCTTTGTACAGCAGGATATGGCCGAACGCGAGGCATGTGCCGCGCTTTTTCGCGAACATCAGTTTGATGCGGTGGTCAACCTGGCCGCCCAGGCGGGAGTACGGTATTCGCTGATAAATCCACATGCCTATGTGGATACTAACCTGGTCGGCTTTGTCAATATTCTGGAGGGCTGCCGCCACAACAAGGTCAAGCATCTGGTGTATGCCTCTTCCAGTTCCATTTACGGCGCCAACACCAAAATGCCCTTTTCGGAGCACGACAATGTTGACCATCCTGTTTCCCTGTACGCCGCTTCAAAAAAGGCAAACGAACTGATGGCCCACACCTACAGCCATCTGTACGCTCTTCCCTGTACAGGATTGCGTTTTTTTACTGTGTATGGTCCCTGGGGCAGGCCGGATATGGCGCTGTTCCTCTTTACCAAGGCCATTTTGGAGGACAAGCCCATCAATGTGTTCAACAATGGCGACATGGAGCGGGATTTTACATACATTGACGACATTGTCGAAGGTGTGGTGCGGGTCATTGATACCTTGCCCCAGCCCGACCCCAACTGGGACGGCAATGCGCCAGATCCTGCCACGAGTTATTGTCCCTGGCGGGTGTATAATATCGGCAACAACAACAAAGAGCAGCTGATGCGCTACATTGAGGTGCTGGAACAGTGTCTGGGGCGGACTGCCAAGAAGAATTTTATGCCCATGCAGGCCGGGGACGTACCTGCCACCTATGCCGATGTCAGCGAACTGGTGAGGGACATGGGCTTCCGCCCCAATACCTCCATCGAGGATGGCGTGCGCCGCTTTGTTGACTGGTATCGCAGCTACTATAAGATTGGGGCATAATCTCTGAATCTGCAGGCTCCGATATGTCCATGGAAGCATCCGGTTGGGCCACGGTCATGAACTGTTTGCCACTTTAAAGGAAGTAAGGTAGAAAATGCGGACTAATGTACAGCGTATACCTTTCCGGTTTTTCTGCATCAGCCTCACTGACATCGCATGAAGATTTATTCCAGCCTTGAGCAGGTGACAGCACCCCATAGTCGTGCGCATGTGACCATTGGCAACTTCGACGGGGTGCATCTTGGTCATCAGCAGCTTTTCTCCGGGGTTGTCAGTCGGGCCGCACTTGATGGTGGAGTAAGTGTGGCGGTCACCTTTGATCCCCATCCACTCAAGGTACTCAGCCCAAAGGGCATCCGTCTCATTTCCACCACTGAACAGAAGATTGAGCTGATTGAGCGGGCCGGCGTTGATGAACTGTTGATCATACCGTTTACCCAGGAGATAGCTGCCACCAGCGCCGAGGATTTTGTCGATGATATACTGCTGGGGCGGATCGGCATGAGCGATCTGGTGGTCGGTTATGATTACGCCATGGGCAAGGGGCGAGCCGGCAGTACCGAATTTTTACAGCAGCAGGGCTTGGTCAAAGGTTTTACCGTTGAAGTCGTGCCCGCGTTTTATGTGCAGGGTAAGCTGGTGTCCAGTACCACAATCCGTACATTGGTGGCGGCCGGCAAAATGCGCGATGTGCGCACCATGCTCGGCCGCTACTATCAGATTCGCGGCGAAGTGGAGCGTGGCCAACAGCGTGGCAGCCAACTGCTGGGTTACCCCACCGCCAATCTCCGCCTGCTTGAGGAAGACCTCTGTCCGAAACGCGGAGTCTATGTTACCCAGGTCATTTACGGGGGCAGGTGCTACGGCGGTATATCCAATATTGGCTATAATCCGACCTTCGGCGAATCGGCACTGGTGGCGGAGACGCATATCTTCGGTTTTAACGACGATATCTACGGTCGCCCTCTGCGCATCAATCTCCTGCGCCACCTGCGTGATGAACGTAAATTCAGCGGTCCAAACGAACTCATCCACCAGATCGAAAAGGATATTGTGGTAGCACATCGTGTGCTGGACAGGGAACGGTAATGCGCCTGTCTCCTGCGGGGCAGTGGTTTCTGCAGGTGTCTGCTTGGCAAAAGGCGCTCTTGTGCCTATAGTGCTCATGATGCGAGCCAGTGCGTGTGGCTTTATTTCAGACTTTACGACCCGTGATAAAGGAATTTTATATGACAGAGACAGCGAAGCAGGCTGACATTCAGGAAGTAATAGCCGATCTGGAAAAGGTAGTGGCGGAAAAGCCGGATAATGTCATGGCCAGGCATCATCTTGGCTTGGTGTACCGGCGCGTAGGCCGCAGCGATGATGCGGTGCAACAGCTGGAAAAGGCCATTGAACTTGATAATCAGTCCATGGAGAGCATGATCAATCTTGGCGCCATTTACTTTGAGCGTGGCGAGTACGACCGTGCCTTGGATCTAAATCAGCGCGCCCTGAAAATTTCGCCAAAAATGGCTGAAGCGCATGTCAACATTGGGCTCATCCAGCAGCATCGTGGCGAGGTGGTACAGTCCATTGAAAGCTACACCAAGGCGACCCAATTGGATGCCAAACTGATCACCGCCTGGTTGAATCTGGCTTCGGCATATACCGCCATTGAAGAAGATGGCAAGGCCGTGGAAGCAGCCAGGCAAGCGATCACGCTGGAGCCTGATTCACCCATGGCACACAACAACCTCGCGGTGGCACTGTATTTCAGTGGTGAGTACGCAAGTGCCCAGCACCATCTTGAGCGGGCAAGCGAGCTGGGTTACAGTGTTGACCCTCGCTTTGTCGACGCCCTGCGGGCCAAGACTGCGGTTGGCGAATGAGCAGTAAGGCTGAGTATCAACTGAAGCCCTGGTGCCCTTTCTGTGGCATCGATGTTGGTCGTCCCACCTTCGGGCAGGAGCGCAAGATGCGTGAATTCCCCATGGGACGTTGCGAATGCGGGGCGGTGTACGTGGCTGATCCTACCGGACACAATGTGGGGGCGGCCATGGTGGAATGCCTGGTTAATGCCTGCGGCGGCAACTGGGATCTGGCGTGGGATCTGCTGCCGGAAGATGATTATCTCACCGGCCAGCTCGACGATTACGATGAAGTTACCCACCAGATCGTGCAAAAACGCAATCTGGATGGTCGCGCTGTACGGGGTGTACTGTATTTTGTGCGTCTCCACCGGGACATGGCCCAACTAGCCGCTCGCTATGCCAAGAAACACGGCATGG
>JAAYIE010000058.1 GCA_012744275.1 Desulfobulbaceae bacterium | reverse complement strand
GGCTGCCTCCTGGGTTTGAACATCTGAAAAAAATCATTCTTCAACAGGCTGATAGGCCAGGGCAGCCCGCTGGACCATACCCTTAGAAAAGCGGTGGATCGGGGTACGGGCCGATTGTTCCAGATCCACCAGGTGTAAGAGTTCTGCTATACGGGTACGGATGGCACTGTTTTCCATGCGCGCCAGCTTGCCAACAAAGACGAGGTGATCTGTAATGCTCAGTTTCTGGTAGAGCGAGGGGTTTTCCGGCAGGTAGCCAATATGGCGATGGCAGGCCGGGTTACTGCTGGCAAGCCCCATGATCTCCGCGCAGCCGCTTGTGGGCCGCACCAGGCCCATGAGAATTTTTAAGGCAGTGCTCTTGCCCGCGCCATTGGGGCCGATAATGCCAAAGACCTCGCCGGTGGCAATGGATAAGGAGAGATCAACCAGCGCCTTTTTGCGCTGCAGCCGCCAGAAGCCGTGGCGATAGGTTTTGTGCAGCGTGCTGCAAATAATGGCGGGCATGGCAAGTTTAGGCAAGAAAAGGATGTAAACAAAAACAGAGGATTCCGGCAGGGCCGGAATCCTCTGTAGCGCGAATGGACGGTTCAGACAACCGAAATACCATGTTGTTTATTGGGCGCTACCTTCTACTTTGTAACCATCAATACCGGCGCCAGCAGTATCAGTAGCCCCAGTAAATTTTACCTCTCCAAGATCGCCATTCTCACCCGACACTGACTTTGAGTACAGGCCAGAAGTTTCTGAACTCATGGCATAGGCCATGCCACCTTTTTTCCCAAGGACAGAGGTATGCACTGCACCAACCACAAAATCCTGCTCAGTGCTGTCACCATCCATCCTAACCTGCGGAGAGGTCTGGAATTCAAAGTATGTGGTGTCTGCTTCATTTCCAATAGTAACTTTGTTTTTCTCTGCATTCGACAAGTTGCCGGCGGTATCTGCGGCGAATGACAAGGACGCAGTGGTTAGAAAAGCAACTCCTGTAAGTGCAATGTATTTCTTTAGCATGACATAATCTCCTGTATTTTTTCTTTTATATAAAATTAAGTGGTTGACCAACTGATCACTTCGGATACGCTTGATGATCGGCATAGTAGGCGTGCAATTGGGTGCTAATGTTGCGCACATCGCTGGCAGCAACCCTGTTCTGGGCGCGCACCCGATACTGCGTAAACTGCGGGATGGCAATGGAGGCCAGGATGCCGATAATGGCAACAACAATCATCAGTTCGATCAGGGTAAAGCCTTTCTGGTTTTTTGCTTTCCTTAGCATTTGGTTCGGGGTCATCATGGTCATGCTCCTTATGGGTTTTTAGGTGTCTTCAGCGGGTTACAAAAAATATTTTTCAGTTTTGTTTGCAGCCATCCTTATCATCCCTGCTCCAGAACCAGCCCTTGTCGTTTTTTCCCTCTTCTGCCACCGGGCTGACAGAAATTGGCAGTTGTTGCCGCATCCCTGGATTCGGTAAAGATAAATTATATCTGACGGCATGGCAATGATTGCTATTGCTGTACTTAGTGCCAGATATTTATTGTTTTAAGCCGCTCTTTACCAGGTGGCACATCGTGCTCAAGCCCTGTGGAGGGCAGGCGCCTGTGCGCTCGCAGGCTTTCCGCCTTTGCTGGGCTGTTTTCTTCTTTTTTTGTGTGGCCATGGGGCTGGTGGGTGCCTTCTGGCTGCATTAGTTTTCCGTCAGCATCTGAACCAGATGCTGCAGCGGTTTGGCGGGCGACCGCATCATCCTGCGGGAAACCCGGCGGATGCACGCGCCTATCAGCACATTTCTGCACATGGCGCATTACAAACCTGAATAGGGCGAACGGCTTGACGTTCATGTGCTCCTCCGTGATTATATAGATGCACCCAGGCCACAGCCCATGTTTAAAGGAAGCGATGTGACCCTGCCACCATAATCATGATGTTGGCCTGCGCTGCGGGCCCTTGACGGGGCAGCAGCGCGCCCAGTGGTATGATTTTTTGTCGACTGTTGGCGTTGTATAATGTGGCGCAGTACAGGGAAGGAGACGGAAGGGATGAGGCACATGCAGCGGACAGGCAGACTGGGTCACTATCTAATGCGCTTAGGGAATGGGCGTGGCTTTACTCTGACGGAGCTGCTGATTGTGCTCGCCATCATCGGCACTTTGACGGCGGTGGTCCTGCCGTCTTTTTTTTCCATGCTGCCGGGCATTTATCTAAAGGGAGCGGTGCAGCAACTCTACAGCGATTTGCAGCGGGCCAAGATTGAGGCGATCAAACGTAATGCCAATACCATGATGGTTTTCACTGCTGTTGATTGTGCAAACATTGCCCTGGGAACTCCATCACCCAATGGGAGCTATACAGTTTTTATCGATGACGGTGGGGGGGATGCGGCCAAGGCAAAAAACAAGGTGCAGGATGCCGGTGAGGTGACGCTTTTGACCACCACCATGCCCAGACATGTGGCCTTGTGCAGCAATGACAGTGGCATCACCTTTACCGGTAATAAGGTGGGCTTTACTCCCAGGGGTTTACCGGTGGGCAAAAATATTGGCAAAGTCACCCTGAAAAACACCAGGGAGAGTAAGTACACCCTTTCCATCAGCATGGCAGGATCCATCAGGACGGCGCGTTTATGAAGCGGGCAAAGAGCATGATACATGATGCTTACAGGCGCAGGCAGTCCCTTTTGTCCGGCGCTGGCAGCGGCTTTACCCTGGTTGAATTGTTGATCGCCATGGCAGTGGCAGGCTTGGTCATGTATGCGGTGTACAGCATCTATCTTGCCCAACAGAAGGTGTATACTGCGCAACTTGCGGTGACCGAGATGCAGCAAAATATGCGAGTTGCGGTCAACCTGCTCTCCTATGAAATCCGCATGACAGGCTATGCTAATGATCGTGGTGTAGCTGGAATTTTGCAGGCCACGCCCGAGGTTTTTGGCTTTAGCGCCGACCTGAACAATGATGGTGATGTGGATGATGCGGATGAAAAGATTCACTTTGATCAGTATCTTTCGGGCAATGGTGTGCCCGTATTGGGGCGCAGTACTACTGGCTCGACGGCCAGGCACCAGCCCGCAGCGGAATATGTGGAACATTTGCGTTTTCACTACCTGGATGCAGACGATAGGGAAACCAAAGATATCGCCAAAATACGAACAATAGTGGTGGATGTGGTGGTGCGCGCCAGTCAGGAAGACCGGCAGTTTAACAACACTGCTACCTATATGGCCACTGACGGCACCAAGTTTGGTGGTGGCCCCAAAAATGACCATTTTCGCCGCCGTCATGAAGTGGTGCGGATTGAATGGCGTAACGCCGGTATTGCCGACACTACCGGCGATGGCGAAACTTGAAAAGTGTGGCTATGAAACACATACTGCAGTCGCAGCAGGGCTTTACCCTCATTGAGGTGATGATCGCCATTATCATTTTGGGCATTGGGCTCCTGGCCCTGATAACCATGCAAAGTACCGGCATTTTCGGCAATGCCACTGCCAACCAGATAACCGTATCTTCCAACTTGGCTGCAAACCGGATTGAGCGCATCATGGCCTTGCCGTATGACCACGCCGAACTGCGGGATACCAATAACTCGGGTGTTGCCGGGCTCGATGCCATGGGAGATGCTGCGGATGGCAAGGAAGCTTCTCCGGACGGCTACTATACGATCTACTGGAATGTGGCAGAAGATACACCCATGCCCAACCTGAAAAAGGTGCGCATTCATGTGCACCGCAATGAACGGGGTCAGGATAAAAGGGTGAGCATGGACTATATCAAGGCCAGATATTTTTAGGATCAGACGTTGAAGGGATAATGAAGGCATCAATAAGCAGGGTAAATGGGCAGCGCAAGAGCGGTGAGCAGGGTTTTGTCTTGGTGGCAGCCCTTATGGTTATGCTGGTGCTTACCATCATAGGCATTATTGCCACCACCAACACCTCCACCGAGCTGCAGATAGCAGGGAACGACAAGGTGTATAAAGAAACCTTCTATAATGCCGAAGCAGGGGCTGCCCTTGGCACTGAGCTGCTGGAGCAGAATTTGGCCTGCGCCACCGGATTCAAAGGTACAGGCAAGGTGGTGATCGAAAATGCAGTGCTGGTGCAGGAACAGGCAGGCAATAAATTGGCCTTTTGGGCCAATGATCCGCTTGATCCGGAACTTGCACCAAATGATGATAAGTACAGTAGCGAACGGGTTGTCGGGCGAGTTGAGGACGCCGATGTTGTTTTCCCTATGGCCTCTGTCTCCGATGAGGTGCCGGAGTCCGGGGTTGGTCGTCTCTACATCGGTGGCCGCAGCGAACCGCTCTTGGGTGGTGGCCTTGAAATGGCAGCAGGCTATGAAGGCCGTGGCAAAAGTGCTGCCCAGGGTGGGGCGGCAAAAACGTATGATATCTATTCCCAGTATAACGGGGTCAGCCAAAGTGAATCTATTGTGCTGCAGGGTTGGCGGCATGTGGTGGGCATGGAAGGAAGTTGTCTCTATTAGTGATTGCCGAGTAGGTTTTTGTTTTGTTGAGGTAAAACGATGATGGGACGAAGTGCAGCTGTAGCCTGTTCTGTTCTGGGAGCAGCCATGCTGCTTTGTCAGCTTGCGGTTGCCACAGCCTTTGCCGCTTCTCATGCGGCGTGCGGAAGGGGCCTTGGCGAACCGCCCTTCCTCTCCTATGGAGTGGATCACAACCTGCTCCTTTTGCTGGATAACTCGGGTAGTATGCTGGATTTGGCCTATGCCAAGGATATCCTGCCGTCTACAACCAACGCTCCGGCTGATCGTGTATGCTTCGACGACAGCTTTCATTCGTACAATTCTTCAAACACCAATTCGGTCAGTTATGCTGGTAACTTTGAATTGCTGATTCCGGTTGCCCCTCCGGCGGTGCCTTCTGAGGTTGCCTGGTACAAGTGGGTGGAAGGAATTCAGCAGTGGGAACATAAGGAGTATGCCGAGGATGCGCTGGTGTATGCAAACGGTGCCATCTACCGTGCGCAAGAGGTAAGTGGGGCAGCATCCTCCGGAAAATATCTGGAAGCCGATCCCGAAGTGGTGTGGGAACTGTTGCTGCGCCCCTACTGGCGTGCCAGTACGCATTACCCGGCCAATGCCCTGGTACTCGACCAGGTAACAGGCCACGTTTATTTCTCTGAGACAGGGGGTACATCGAGCGCGATTGCTACCTCCCCTGCTGAAGACACCGGGATTGCCTGGGTACGGGTAAGGACTTGGACTAATACAACAAATTATGCGAAGGGCGATCTGGTGCAGTGGAAAAACAGGATCTACCGTGCCCAGAATGCAGCGAGTTCCCTGGGTGACTCGCCTGTAAACGACCGGAATGTTCCCTGGCAGGAGGTCGATCCTTACCTGTGGCAGCCCAAGGAAACCTACCAGGCAGACGATGTCATTACATTTCAAGGGATGGTCTTCCGCGCGAAAACGGCGCATACAGCAAGTGGTGCTACAATTTTTGAAGATAATTTTGCTGCCAACTGGGTGCGCATCGACGAAGGCTATTATGAAATGATGACAGCTGCTGCGGCCCAGGCAGCCTGCACCGGCGCCCGCGGTGGAACCTCGGTATATTCCAGCCCGGATATGTGTATTGCCCTCGACGAAGCAGATTCATCGGATACCACCCGTGCCAGCAAAATGCTTGCCTTTGCGGCCAGCGGCAATGCCCTCAACTGGCTGATGTCGTCAAAGTTCGATATTGAAAAAAGTATTCTTACGGGCGGCAAGTTTGAGCCACAGGCTGAACGGTTGATTTCAGAGGGCAGGGGCTGTTCCGGCTCCAGATTCGTGAAGCAGTTGGATGTTCAGAAAGACGGGGTGAGCCATAAGTTGACCCTGGCCGTGCGCGGATCACGCAGTGAGGGAGAGCCGCACCTGATCGACCGTATCGACAGTACGGACGACACGACCCGGATTGAGGTCTTGGCTGTCACTGCAGGAGGTTACGATGCAGATGTCTGCCAGGCTGCAGTAACGCGTATTACCGAGCACGGGCTTAATGGGTCGCAATCCTGGGTGGATAACTGCTTAACAGGGCTGAATAAGCCGGCAAAGGATGATCCTGCCAGCAAGGCGCACAGTGCCCTGAACCATGCGCTGCAATATTGCTGGCAGACAGATCGGAATATGAACACCATTGTTAGTGATTGTGCGGATGTTTATAAGCACTTGCCGGCTGCGAGTATCCCCACCTTTCATCGGGCTTATAATTGCTCTGGTCTGTATGACCAGTATCTGCCCCATACGGAACGTGCCGGTTATATGGGCAGGTGCTGGAGCCCAGTAAGCAGCGCTACTGGCTCAACCTGTGACCCGGCAAAAATTACCAATCCCGCGTCTTGTTCAGGCTATCCTTGTGAATTTATTCAAAATAGCGATTTGCTGCGGAACCAAAGCGCTGATGCGTCCACAACCCAGGTGTGCACGAAACTAAAGAATGGAAAATGTCAGAACCAGAGAGCCTGGACTACCTATTACACTGATTCGGTAAGCGGACTTGGATGTAATCCTAAAGATTATGGGAAAAGTACCGAGGTTGGAGGAAACTGGTCCAGTGAGATCGATGGTGAGCCTGTTGAAACGCCCGCACCGGATTCTGCTCCTTATGATCCTGACAATAATGTGAAATTGGCCGATGCTGCGTATTTTTGCGTCAAAGCAGCAATGGATGACTATTGTTTTGACCTGACCGTACCGCAGGTAATTGACTCTTCGGACCAGAGCCTGTCAACTTCAAGTGAGGTTGGTAATATACCCGCACAACTGGTGGACAGCGGCGTGATGACCCAGTTAGGGGTTGATCGGCCAATTTTTGTCATGAAAGGGTACATTAAGCATGTGGATCCGCCCGAGGGGTTGCTGCAGCAGAATGCTGAAAATCTTCGCGTGGGTGCCATGGCCTTCAGCCCGGTTGGGGCGGCCACCGAATGCACCGAGGCCACTATTAATGACAGGATTGAGCAGTACTGTCTTGCCGGCGATCAGGACGGCGCACGGGTAATCGCACCCATACGTTCGGGCATGATGCTAAGTGGCCAGGGTGTGACTCGGCACATTGATACAGTAGTAAAGGCGGTCAACCGGACGCGCGCAACCACTTGGACGCCGCTTGCCGAGGCCATGTACAACGCCATTGGCTACTACACCCAGAATAAGGAGCTGCGCCTGCATGACAGCGACTTTATGACTGATGCAGATGTGCTTGCAGGCTGGAAGGCGAATACCTTTTATGCTCCGGGCAGTTATGTACTGGTCGAAGGCGCATTGTGGCAGAATAGTATTGGAGGCAACTCCTCAGCAACAGCTGCTGATATTACTGGCGATACAGCGCTTGGTTGGGCCCAGGTTGGTGGCTACCAGGGTGCCTGGACGAATAACAACTCCTACTCCGCAAGAACGATTGTTCAACATAACAGCAAGTTCTACCTGACCTTGAGTGGCGGCACCTCACATCTCAAGGCGGACGCCGTGGATGCTAACAAGACAGGCCCTCACTTTGACGAGGGGGTCACTTGGGAACCTTTGTTTGATCCGGTGGTATATTCCTGTCAGGAGAATCACATCCTTGTGTTGACCGAGGGTGCATCCACCGCAGATATCAATGCGCAGGTTAAAAGTTTTGTTAACGGCAATGCGTTGACCAATAACGAAGCGATTATCGACGACGACAAGGACACCAGGGGGCGGTGTGAGGACGGCTTGCTTGGCAGCTCCTTGCTTGATAATTTAACCTACTTTGCCCATGACCCGGATGATAAGTACGGCCTGTATCCTGAAGGCAATGCAACCACACCGGTGTCGGATGCTCCTTTTGATGAGCATATTAAGAATAACCTGACCACCCATGTGGTGGTGACTGGTTCATTGCGTGATACTAATACTGCAGATGAGTGCAACCCGGCAGTGTTGATGCGGCAGGCAGCCTTGAATGGCGGTACGGAAAGGCCCGTACTGGGAGAAAGCCCGGCCCAGTTGGAACAGCAGCTGCGGGCCATTTTCAACGAGCTGCGCCAGCGCGCCTCGGCAGGCTCGGCGGCATCTGTTATTTCTTCAGCCAGAGGCGGTGAGGGCGCGATCTATCAGGCTGTTTTCTGGCCGGAGCTGGTACGCCAGGATTCACAGGGTGCGAACTGGAGTGTCTCCTGGGCCGGCGATGTGCACGGTCTGTTTTTGGATGATAACGGCTTTATGTATGAGGACACCGATTTCAACCGCACCATGAACCCCGGACAGGATAGCAATGGTGATGGCACTATAGATGTAGTGGGTGACAGACGGGTCGTTGTTTATTTTGATCAGGAATTGAAGAAAACAATGGCCTGTTACAATACTTCGATTCTTGAGCTTGGCAGCACAAAATGTACTGATGCCAAAGACTTGATGGATGTTCGCTTTCTTTGGTCGGCAAGTGATTGGCTCTCGGACTATCCTTTAAACGCTGCTGGTACTCGGACCTTAAATGCGCTGGATACGAAGGCGAACCGCAGTAACCATATCTCCAAAGCCAGGCAGCGCTACATCTTCACCTGGAGCGACAAGAACCATGATGGTGTCGTGGACTATGGCGGCGATGAGGTAATGGATTTAACTGTTTCAACAGGAGGTACCGCTTGGAATGCCCTGGCGAACAATTTTGGTGCCAGCAACGGTATTGAAGTGAATAACATCATCAGCTGGCTGAGAGGAGATGATTGGCTGGTGGATGAGGACCCAAATGGCAATGGGATCATAGATGCTGGTGAGCCTGGTGATACGGTTTCTGGTGATGGACCGTTGCGGCGCCCCATGCGCAGTCGGCAGTCGACGTTTACCAATGGTGATTCCTCCTTTTCGTTCACCTGGCGCTTGGGCGATGTTATCCATTCGACTCCGGTTACTGTTGGAACTCCCATGGAAGGCTATCATCAGCTGTACAATGATGTTTCTTATGCTGCATTTTTAGCAAAGTACAAAGGCAGGCGCCAGATGCTGTACTTTGGCGCCAACGACGGTATGCTCCATGCAGTCAATGGCGGCTTTTACAGCGATGTGGAAAAAAAGTTCTGCATGGTGGAACTGGACAGCAATGGCAAATGCCCCAATAATGACCACGTTGGGGATGTGCCCGATCTTGGCGCAGAATTGTGGGCTTATGTGCCCTACAACCTGCAGCCGCATTTGAAATGCCTGACAAGCCCCTTGTATGCGCACAAGTATTTTGTTGATCTCAAGCCAAGGGCCTTTGATGCACAAATATTTTCTCCAAGCGAAGACCATCCCAACGGTTGGGGCACTATCCTGGTTGGGGGCATGCGCTTTGGTGGTGCGCCAATAAGCACCAAGGAATTGAATACGGCTGACACCTCGAACCGTCAGTTTATTTCCGCCTATTTTATTCTGGACATTACTAATCCCGAAAAAAAGCCGGTGCTGCTGGCGGAAATGACCCAGAAGCTTGATGCCAACGGAACACCTGAATATGCGAATTTGGGCTACACCACGGTGACGCCAACCATGGTTGTTGCCAAGGGGGGATCTAATTTAGAGCAGGTCAATAAATGGTATTTGGTTTTTGGCAGTGGCCCGCACGGCAAGGATGCCATGAAGGGAGTAAGCGATCAGCAGGCCAGGGTAAGTGTGTTTCCCCTGGGCGGTGTGGTCAACAATACCCTGGTGGATGGCTTGGTCGACACAAACAACCGGCCCATAAGGGCTATGCGGATCGCAAAAGGACATCCGGTTGCGGAGAGCCTGTCTGGAGGCACTTTCCTTCTCCCGGGAACAGAAGCCGCTGATGCTGAGATCAAAGGCTTTACTTCCGACCTTATTACCGTGGATTTTGATATCAAATCTGCCCGCGCGGGCAGTTATGCCTCGGATGTGGTCTATTTTGGCACGGTTGAGGGGGCTTTTGGCAAGTACCCTGATGGCTCGGATTTTTGGAATGGGGGCGGTCATCTCTATCGCCTGGTCATGAATGAAGAAGGCCATGATCTCCGGAAAAACGGCATTGAATTCTTTGATCCTTCAAAATGGGCTGTTAAGCCCATGCTCAACTTGAGCGGTAGTTACACTGTGTCGGGTAGCGGTGTAACTTCTCAGCCCAAAGTGCCAGGCAATGCTGTGCAGCCCATTACAGCAGCGCCGGCGGTTGGTTTTGATGGTGATAATTACTGGATTTATTTTGGTACGGGCCGTTTCTTTGATCCAGACGATAAAACCGATCGACAGCAGCAAGGTTTTTATGGGCTCAAGGAGCCTGTAATTACGCAAAAAATTACCACCGGGAGCGGTAAGAATGCCGTTACGACCACGCAATGGATTTTGAATTGGGAGGCAATCGAATTTAATGGTCTGAACAATATCTCCGGACAGAAGGGTTTGCTCCAGACGGATCAGATAGTAGTACCGGAAAGTATGAGCAGGGATGTTAAGCTGAGTTGCCGTGATGGGAGCAAAAAATGTTTTCCGACTAACATGGACCAAACCGATCCCACCTTTGATAAACTGGAGCAATATATAGCTGGTAGAGGCACATGCTCGACAGCGCCTGACACGCTGGGCTACAACCGTAACTGCGTTGACGGCTGGTATGCGAACTTTTTCCCATACGGTAATCGCGAACGGAACGTGGGCCAGGCTGCTCTGTTGGGCGGGTTGACGACCTTTGCCACCTATCAGCCTTACAACGATGTGTGTCTGGCTGAAGGGAATGGTTTTTTGTACGCGCTATACTATCGTACAGGTACTGCCTGGCGCGAGAATGTTTTTGGGGATACAGCTGGGTTGGAAAGCTTGACCCATGGAACCTTTGTCCGCAGTAAAATGGGCCTGGGCCGAGGGCTTTCAACTACGCCGAACCTGCACACCGGCGGCGGGCTGCAGGGTGGGGACGGGGTAAAAGCCTTTGCGCAGACCAGTACGGGCGAAATCAAGGAGATTAAGCAGGAGAATCTGCCGATTAAAAACTATCGTTCTGGCAAGGGACGTTGGAAAGTCTTTGAGCGGCCACAATCCTGAGTTGACCTTGTTTTAATCCAAGGCAATCCCAGGGAGGCAAGATGGCACAGACCGTAGCTGTAGTGCGCCTGCGTCGCATTCGTTTGAGTCAGCGTGATAATCCATTGCTACGATCAAGTGTTACACGCCAGAGAAGCTACCATGAACCCGCCGTTGAGAGCGGGCCTGCTTTTTCAAAAACATTGATGGGTGATATGAGTATTTTTGCTTGACTTTATTTCTTGCTCGTACTAGCTTTTTTGTTATAGTGAATGGCGATTCAGTTTGTTGACTGTCATCGGTTTTTTTATGCCCGATGGACGGTATTTTTTCACACCACATTCCAACCAGAGAGGACACGCATGAGTTCGAAATTGGTAGCACCGCACGGAGGAAAAGGTCTTGTTTGCGCCTTGCTTGAGGGAAGCGAGCGTGAGGCCGAGTTGAAGAAGGCCGCAGGCCTGAAGCAGATTGAAATCAGCCCCCGCGCCAAGGGTGACCTGATCATGATGGGTATTGGCGGCTTCTCTCCGCTGAGCGGCTTCATGACCAAGGCTGACTGGAAGGGCGTGTGTGAGAATTTTCAGCTGGCAGATGGTACCTTCTGGCCGGTACCCATCACCTTGGACGTGGCTAAGGCTGATGCCGATGCTATTAAGGTTGGCGATGAGATCGCCCTGGTGAACGAAGGTGAAACCTTTGCCACCATGAAGGTCACCGAAAAGTACGAGATGACCGAAGCCGACAAGAAGTGGGAATGCGAGAAGGTTTTTATGGGCCATGGCGAAGAATCCGTCGATGGCAAGTTCTGGGAAATCGCACCCAAAGATCATCCTGGCGTAATCATGGTTATGGGCCAGAAGGAGTTCAACCTGGCCGGTCCGGTAAAAGTACTCTCCGAAGGCGAGTATCCTAAAGAGTATCCGGGTGTGTATCTGCGTCCTGCAGAAGTACGCGCCATGTTTGATAAGTTTGGCTGGGCCAATGTAGCTGCCCTGCAGCTGCGCAACCCCATGCACCGCTCCCATGAGTTTTTGGCCAAGATCGCTGTTGAGGTATGCGATGGCGTTTTGATCCACTCGCTGATCGGTAACCTGAAGCCTGGCGACATTCCTGCCAAGGTACGTATCAAGGCCATCCAGACCCTGATCGACCACTATTTTGTCAAAGAGAACGTGTATAGCGCCGGTTATCCGCTGGATATGCGCTATGCTGGTCCTCGTGAAGGTTTGCTCCATGCCACCTTCCGTCAGAACTACGGTGTCAACAACATGATCATTGGTCGTGACCATGCTGGTGTTGGCGACTTCTACGGCCTGTTTGAGGCGCAGGAGATTTTTGACCGTATCCCGGTAACGGGCGACCCGGCAAAAGACCTGCTCTGCAAGCCCATGAAGATTGACTGGACCTTCTATTGCCACAAGTGCGATGGTATGGCCTCCCTGCGTACCTGCCCGCATACCAAGGATGACCGTGTTATCCTTTCCGGCACCAAGCTGCGCAAGGCACTTTCCGAAGGCGCGGAAGTGGTTGACCACTTTGGCCGTGATGAGGTTTTGGAGATTCTGCGTGAGTACTATGCCGGCTTGACCGAGAAGGTAGAAGTCAAGATGCAGAGCGCAGCCTCTGGGTCCAGCATGTAATACTGTAGCAATCTGTTTACAGCGAAGACTGAAGGAGATTCCGTCCAAGGACGGAATCTCCTTTTTTTATGCCTGCAGCATACGAGCTTGGGGTTTCTTCTCTGCTCATCTGGTTGAAGCGGTGAATCGGGCACCAAGACATGGTATAATATTGGTATTGTCGTAGATGATTGGTTCCAGTTTCGCATTAAAGAGCTCTTTTTGTGTCGATATGAGCAAATGCTTCATGGAGCATCTTAATGTAGCGCAGTGTGCACCTGTTGTCGTGTTTTCCCGATTTTTTGGTGACATCTTTGATTTGGGGCAGGCATTGGTTTTGGTTGCGGCGGCGAAAAAGAGACTTGTACCAGCAAGAGATTTGCACCCGGAATAGCGAGGGAGTGGATGGAACAGATACTTACAGTCGGCTTGGGGGATAGAAGCTATCCAATCTATATTGGTAGCGGCATTATGCCCAGGCTGGGTCAATATTTGCGCGAGCGCTTGCACAGCAGGCGCTATGCGATAATCAGCGACCATAAGGTGGAGGCCCTCTATGGTGAGCAGGTGCTGCAGTCTTTGCGCGCGGCCGGCCTTGAGGGAGAATTGTTCAGCTTTCCGGCAGGTGAAGCCAGTAAAGAGCTGGCGACCATAGCACAACTCGCCAGTACTATGGCACAGCGTAATTTTGACCGCGCTGATGCCATAGTTGCCCTTGGCGGCGGGGTCAGCGGCGATATGGCTGGTTTTCTTGCCGCCATCTATATGCGCGGTATCCCTTTTGTGCAGGTGCCCACCACCTTGCTGGCGCAGGTGGACAGTTCTGTGGGTGGCAAGACCGGAGTGGATATTCCCGAGGGGAAAAACCTGATTGGAGCCTTTTACCAGCCCCGTTTGGTGTTGATTGATACGGATGTATTACAAACTCTGCCCCAGGACGAATTTCTTGGCGGCATGGGCGAGGTTATCAAGTATGGGGCCAGCCTGGATGCCGATTTTTTTCACTATCTGGAAGCGCAGCAGGAGAAAATCCTTGCCCAGGATAGAGCTTGTCTCAACCATGTGATCCACCATTGCTGCACTCTTAAGGCCAAGGTGGTGGAGCAGGATGAACGCGAGGGTGGTTTGCGGCGCGTGCTCAACTTTGGCCACACCATTGGCCATGCGGTGGAGGCTGCCTCGGACTACAGTTTGCTGCACGGTTTTGCCGTGGCCATCGGCATGTGCGCAGTAACGGAGCTGGCAGAGCGGTGTGGTTATGCTTCGGCCGGTTTACGCAGGGAAATAGCAACCTTGCTTACGGTTTACGGGCTACCGGCAGACATACCGCCGAAACTGGATCGTGCGCGTATTCGCAGATTTATGTTGACCGATAAAAAATCAGTGGGCCGTCGCCTGTTCTTTGTGCTGCCTGTGGAGTTGGGCAAGGTAATGGTGACGGATCAAATTGACGCAACAGCACTTGATAAGGTGCTTGCTGCATCTTGAGTCAAAATTCCGGCAGGGGCAATCCGGCAGCAGCAAGCTAGACGCAGGCCACGTACAGATCAACACAGGATACGCGCACGCAGGAGGTTGTATGAGAGGAAGACTGGTGATCGCCATGGTGGGGTTGCCCGCACGGGGAAAATCGACCATGGCTCGCAAAATTTGCCGTACCCTGGAACTGGACGGTGTCAATGCCCGCATTTTTAATAATGGTAAACTGCGCCGCCAAATGGACCCGGAGGGCCTTACTTCCACGCCTGATTTCTTTGCTGCCGCCAATGTAACCGGCCTGGAGATGCGGGATACAATCGCACGCAGGAGCATTGCAATGGCCCAGGCTTTTTTAGCAGGTGATGGCCAGGTGGCCATTTTGGATGCCACCAATATCACCCGGGAGCGCAGAGCCGAGATTTGTGCAGCTTTCAGTTCTCTGCCCCTATGCTTTGTGGAATGCCTCAATGCCGACGAGGAGGCCCTGGAGGCCAACCTGGAGCGCAAAGCGGATCTGCCCGAATTTCGCGGATTGTCGCGGGAAAAGGCACTGGAAAGCTTTGTGCAGCGCATCGCCCACTACGAACAGATTTACGAACCACTGGGTGATGAGCCCAACCGTATTCTGGTGGATTCCTTTGACAGCTGTATCCTGCAGGAACATATCAGCGAGGTGTTGCCCTATTACGACCGTATCCGGGATATCATCACCACCCGGGTGGTGCGTAATCTGTTTCTGGTGCGCCATGGCGAAACCTTTTACAACTTGGAAGACCGCATTGGGGGTGATTCCAGCCTCACGGAAAAAGGCGAAGACCAGGCCGAGGCCCTGGCAGAGCATTTTGCCACGGTGCGCATTCCCATCATTTTTACCAGCAACCACCGCCGCACCTTGCAAACGGCCCGGCCCATCGCTGCGCGCCAAGAGCCGTGCTCCATTATTGCCTTGCCTGAATTCAATGAAATCCATGCCGGCATCTGTGAGCACCTTACCTATGAGGAAGTGCGGGAAAAACTACCGCAGGTTGCGCGGGAGCGTGGCCCCAATAAGTTTCGCTACGTTTACCCCGAGGGTGAAGGCTACACCACCATGGCCGAGCGGGTACACCGCGGCTTGAAAAAGGTTTTTTTTCTCAATAACTACGATGAAAATATCATGATTGTTGGCCACCGGGCAGTTAATCGTATGATCCTTTCCCGCTTTCTCTCCAGGCAAGAGGAGGAAATTCCCTATATCTATATGCCGCAGGATCGCTATTATCATATTCGTATCGACCCGCATAAGCGTAGTTTTGAGCTGGTGCCGTACCGAAGCGCGCCTGCCGCCTGGGCCGGCTGGTGAGTGCTTGTTCATGGAAGATCATAAAATGGATGGCAGTGTTGCTGCCCTGCTGGAACTGATTGGCAAATTACGGGGCGAGGGTGGTTGCCCCTGGGACATGCGGCAAACTCCGGAGAGCATGAAGAAATATCTGTTGGAGGAATGCCACGAACTGGTGCATGCCATAGACTCCGGTGATGTGGCCGCGGTCCGGGAGGAAAGTGGTGATGTCCTTTTTATTCTGGTCTTTTTGATACGTCTTTTTGAAGAGCAGGGGCTTTTTGACCTCCAGGCGGTTTGCGCAGAAGCGCATGCCAAAATGGTGCGGCGGCATCCGCATGTTTTTGCTGGTGTTGTAGCAGGCACTGAAGAGGAGCTGCACCAGCAGTGGCAAGCGATCAAGGCCGCAGAAAAACAGGCCAGATAACAACTACACCCTTGGGGAACATGACGCTTCCACTCAGGCTTGTCCCTTCAGGTTTCCCTTGACACGAACTTTAAAAAAAGAATAAAGTAGCCGATTCTGGATACTTATTATTGTTCGATATGCAGGGCTTGGCCTGTCATGTCGTACCTTCTTGCCCTTGGGCGTATGCCCTGGGGCCAACAGTCCACAAGGAGGAGTGATGCGTCATTACGAGACGACCTACATCCTGCGTCCCAATCTTGGCGACGCCATTTTTACCGAAATTATCGACCGTACCAACAGCATTATTGCTGAATTCGGTGGCACCCTGATTGCCCAGGAACGTATTGGCATGCGCAAGCTGGCCTATGTCATCAAAAAAGAGGTGCAGGGTTACTACGTGTACATTAACTTCGCGGCGCCGGGCGAGGCGGTGGCTGAAATTGAGCGTATTTTCCGTATTGACGACCGGGTGTTACGCTATCTCACCATTAAACTCGGCGAGAGCATCGATGCTGAGGGTATTGAAGCCGAGCGGGAGCGCATCGCTGCCGCGGCTGCAGCCCGTGCTGCACGGGATGCAGCTGAGGCCGAGGATGAAGCAAAAAATCGCGGCCGTAGGCGGGACAGCTCTGCTGACAGTGAGAGCGGCTCCGCCGCTGGTCGACAGGCAGACGATGTCGACGACGCCGATGACGATGATGATGTGGATGATGACGAATAGCAAAGACCGCAGGATATAAGGAGAACTACCATGGCTGCACCAAGAAGAATTTTTTCCCGTCGTCGGGTTTGTCGTTTTTGTACCGATAAGGAATTGACTATTGATTATAAAGATATCAAGGGGTTGAGAAATTTGGTGACCGAACGGGGCAAGATTATCCCCCGTCGTATTTACGGCACCTGCGCCGGACATCAGCGCCAGCTCAACGAGGCGGTCAAGCGGGCGCGTCAGCTTGCCCTGCTTCCCTATACGGGTAATGTAGAGCCGTAAATTCTGGACAATGGCAGGATGCGGCAATTATGGAGGTGACACGGCAGGGGTACAGACCGGCCTTGCTCTTGGGGGCGCTTTTTGTTTTACCGTTGGGGGCCCCCCTCCTGTTTGCCTGGCTGGATGCGGTTTTTGCCGCCGTGATCTGCTGTGCTCTGGTCCTGCTGGGAAGGCGGGCAGGCCTTAGGCAGTTAGGCTACGGTCTGGGTGGCGCAGCAGTCATTGCCCTTTTTCTGCAACAACTGGAGCTGTTTCTTTTTTCGGTGAGTGCCTGCCCGCTGGGCATGGTGCTGGCCAGAGGAGTGGAAGAAAAAGAGCCGGTTAGCCGCAGTGGTGCTAAGGGCTTGGCAGTGCTGGCGGTCAGCTGGGCGTTATTTTGGCTATTTTTTGCCCAACTGACCCAAACCAACCCGTACCGGGAAATGTTGGAGTCACTGGATAAAGGCCTGACGGAAACCCTTGCCCTGTACACCAGAGAGGGCGTCGAGCTCTCTGCTGAAACCCTGCATCAGGTGGAAACGGCCGTTGAGGTGTTGCGGGCCAGGCTGCCGCAGTTACTGCCAGCTCTGTGGCTCGGTATGGCTACCATGACGGTTTGGATGAATCTGGTCGTAGCCAACTGGTTTCTAGGCAGACTGCGCTCCGGTACGTATCCTTGGGGCTTGTATCGGGACTGGCGTTTGCCTGATCAGTTGGTATGGCTACCTATTGCAGCAGTTCTTGTGCTACTGTTTCGTATTGGCCCCCTCCAGACCTTCGCAATCCTGGCGCTGGTTTTTGCTGTTTTGCTGTACAGTTTCCAGGGACTTGCCGTTTGTGTGCACTTTTTTGGACGCTGGCGCTTTCCCGCCTTTGTTCGGGTGCTGGTTCTTTTTTTTCTGATGATCCAGGGATACGGCCTGGTGATCCTGGCCGGCCTCGGCTTGAGTGATGTCTGGCTCGATTGGCGCAATCGACCAGGCCGGGCCGCAGGAACTGATACTAAATAATTAATACGGTACACAGTCGGAGGCGAGCAATGTGTGGGCAGCATCCAACTGTGTATGTCACATTTGCACGATAGAGGATGAGCATGGAAATTATATTGAAGGAAACCATTGATACGCTGGGACAGGAAGGGGAAATCGTCAAAGTGAAGCCTGGCTACGCCAGAAATTTTCTTTTCCCGATGGGGAAGGCGGTGCCGGTGAACAAGGAATCACTTGCCCGGCTGGAAAATGAGAAGCAGGCCATTGCCGCCCGTTTAGCCACTCAGCAGGCCGAGGCCAAGGGGCTGGCCGCGATGCTGGACGACAAGGTGGTGGTGGTTGCAAAACGCGCGGGCGAAGAAAATCGTCTTTTCGGTTCAGTAACCAGCTCCGACATCGCCTCTGCTCTGGAAAGTGCAGGCGTGGCCATTGATCGCAAGATCATTGTTCTGCCCGAGCCGATCAAAGCCCTGGGGGAGTACCGCGTTCAGGTTCGGACAGGCTACCAAACCAATGCTTACCTTCTGGTGCAGGTTGTGCCTGAAGAGGCCGTTCAAGAAGAAAACTGATTCATGCCCTGACTGCCTTACCCGTGCACGGCTGCGGGTGAACGTGGCTGTGCAGAATTGAGGTTGTTTCTCTATTGCACTGGAGACGATGCCTTTTCTCAACGTGGAAAAGGCATCGTTTTTTTCAGACTCAGGCTTTATTCTGCTTCCAGGCCAAAGGCGCCTCCCAATGAGGCGAGGGGCGTGTAGCGCTGGCCTGCCGGAAGGGCACGCCGAAGAGCATGTTTCTAGGTCAGCTCAGAAGGTGTTTTGAAAAGCATTTTGCAAAGGGGCTATGGGACAGGAGCAATTGCTTTGCTTTCCCGAGTCTGTTCCCATTATGAACACCCTGTTCCAATTTCAGCCTAAAGATGCTATCAAGAATTCAGTACGGATACTGCGCCGACGTGCTGTACTGTACGCTTGTACCCGGTATGAACCGATGTGGATATTGTAGTGCGTTTCGATATGGACATGGAATCTGATCAGTTTTCCAGCCAGCCATCCCCGGCTCGGCCCCTCCCTCCCCAGAGCCTGGAGGCCGAACAGGCTGTATTGGGTACTATTTTACTGCAAGCCGAAGCACTGTTGCAGGTGGTGGAAATTCTCAAGGCAGATGACTTTTACCGCGACGCCCATAAGGTGATATTTGCCGCCATGCTCGCCCTGTACGAACGGCGCGAGCCCCATGACCTGATCACGGTGAGCACCTGGCTGGTCGATCAGAACAAACTGAATAATGCCGGTGGCGCAGCCTATCTAGCCTCGCTGACCGATGTCATACCCTTTACCGGCACCCTGGTGCACCATGCCCGCCTGATCCGGCAAAAGTCTGTTCTGCGGCAGCTGATTCGCACCAGCAGCGAACTGGCCGCGCGCTGTTATGATTCTCCCCACGATGTTGATGCCCTCATCGATGATGCGGAACGCACCATCTTTGAGATCGCCCATGCCAAGAGTGGGCAGGCTTTTCAGACCTTGGCCACTATTGCACCTGCTGCCTTTAACCGCATAACCGAACAGGCCAGCAAGGGCGATGCCATCACCGGCACCGCCACCGGCTATGCCGATCTGGACCGCATGACCGCCGGGCTGCAACCCGCAGATATGATTGTACTGGCGGCACGTCCATCCATGGGGAAAACTGCCCTGGCCATGAATATTGCCCAGAATGTGGCGGTGTTGAAGAAGATTCCAGTGGCGGTGTTCAGCTTGGAAATGTCGGCCCAGGCCCTGGCCATGCGCATGTTGTGTTCTGTGGGTAAAATTGATTCCCAACGGCTGCGTACCGGCAGATTGCAGGATAGCGATTGGCCCCGTCTGCAACGGGCCACCGCACAACTTTCTGAAGCGCCCATTTTTATTGATGACAGCTCCGGCCTGACCGCACTTGAGATGCGAGCCAAATCTCGACGCCTTAAAATGGAACATGATCTTGGCCTGATCGTGGTTGACTACCTTCAGTTGATGCAGGGCAGGGGCAGCAGTGAGAACCGGGTACAGGAAATTTCGGAAATTTCCCGTTCCCTCAAGGCCATGGCTAAAGAGCTGGATGTACCAGTACTCGCCCTTTCCCAGCTCAACCGCAGCCTGGAACATCGCGAAGATCGCAGGCCACAGCTTTCCGATCTGCGTGAATCCGGTGCCATTGAACAGGATGCGGATGTTATCCTGTTCATCTACCGGGATGAGGTGTACAATAAATCAGAAACCAACAAAAACCGGGGTGTTGCGGAAATCATCATCGGTAAGCAACGTAACGGGCCAACCGGAACGGTGCGCTTATCTTTTCTTGGTCAATACGCCTCTTTTGAACAGTTCACCATCCGGGACGATACTAGCTCCATGCCGCCGCCGGAAAGCATGCTTGATCCGGATGAGTGGGAAAGGGAACCGTCCTGATTTTTAAGACGTTTTTGCAGTAAGCAGGAAAAATCATGAATGATCGCTACGATTTCAAGGCTATTGAGCACAAATGGCAGGAACGCTGGCAGCAGGAAGAGCCCAATCGGGTGCCTGATGTCCCCACCGGCAAGAAGTACTATGTGCTGGAGATGTTCCCCTACCCCTCGGGCAAGATTCACATGGGGCATGTGCGCAACTACACCATCGGTGACGTCATAGCCCGCTACAAAAGGATGCGCGGTTTTGAGGTACTGCACCCCATGGGCTGGGACGCCTTCGGTCTGCCAGCAGAGAACGCGGCCCTGAAACATGGCATCCATCCTGCTGTTTGGACGCACGATAACATCGACTACATGCGTACCCAGCTCAAGGCCATGGGCCTGAGCTACGACTGGAAACGTGAACTGGCTACCTGCACTCCCGAATACTACCGCTGGGAGCAGCAGCTCTTTCTCCGCATGCTGGCCCAGGGCTTGGCCTACCGTCGGGAAACCACGGTGAACTGGTGTGAGGATTGCCAGACCGTGCTCGCCCGCGAGCAGGTAATTGAAGGCACATGCTGGCGCTGCGACCAGCCGGTTATGCCCAGAAACATGGCGGGCTGGTTTTTTAATATCACCCGCTATGCCGAAGAACTGCTCAGCGATTTGGATACCCTTACCGGATGGCCCGAGCGGGTGGTGGCTATGCAGCGCAACTGGATCGGCAAGAGCACGGGCCTAGCCTGCGATTTCCTGGTGGATGGCAGTGAAGAGCAGATCACCATTTTCACTACCCGGCCCGATACTATTTTCGGAGTCACCTTTATGTCGCTGGCGGTGGAGCACCCCCTGCTTAAAACCCTCAGTAGCGGTTTGCCCCAGCATGAAGCAGTGCAGGCCTTCATTCAAGAAACCATTGTCAACAAGCAGCGCGCCTCGGTGGAGCACGAGGTGGAGAAGCGGGGCGTTTTTACTGGCAGGTACTGCATCAACCCCTTCAACGGTGAACGAGTGCCCATCTATGCAGCCAACTTCGTGCTTATGGAATATGGCACTGGTGCGGTCATGGCCGTTCCTGCCCATGATCAGCGCGACTTTGAATTTGCCCGCGCCTACAGTCTGCCTGTACGGGTGGTGGTGCAGCCGGAAGGCGAAATACTGCAGGAAGACAGCATGCAGGAAGCCAGTATCGAACCGGGCATGCTGGTAAATTCTGCGGCCTTCACCGGCATGCAGTCAGAGGCAGCGCAGCAGGTCATAATCAACCATGCCCAGCAGCAGGGCTTTGGCCGGCCGCATATTACCTATAAATTGCGGGATTGGGGTGTTTCTCGCCAGCGCTACTGGGGTGCACCGATTCCGGTGGTGCATTGTGAATATTGCGGTATCGTGCCGGTGCCGGAAGAAGAACTGCCGGTGTTGCTCCCGGGTACAGGCAAGGCGTCCGGCAGCAACCAGCCCCTGCATCAGCAGGAGGAGTTTCTCGCTACATCCTGCCCCGCCTGTGGTAAGCCCGCCCGCAGGGAGAGCGACACCTTTGATACTTTTGTGGAATCTTCCTGGTACTATATCCGATACGTTAGTCCCGATTGCGACACCAGCATGGTGGATAAGAATGCAGCAATGGCTTGGCTGCCAGTGGACCAGTATATCGGCGGAGTGGAGCACGCCATCCTTCACCTGCTTTATTCCCGCTTTTTCACCAAGATGCTGCGAGATCTCGGTTATATCGGCGCGGATGAGCCGTTCACCAACCTGCTTACCCAGGGCATGGTGCTGAAGGATGGTTTCAAGATGTCGAAATCAAAGGGTAATGTCGAAGATCCCAACACCCTGATCGAACAGTACGGCGCCGATACGGTGCGGCTCTTTTCACTGTTCGCGGCCCCGCCCGAGCGCGATCTGGACTGGAACCCTCAGGGAGTGGAGGGAGCTTCACGTTTTCTGGCCCGGGTGTACCGTTTGATAGCCGTGAACATGGCCTGTTTTACGGGCGATGGCGCAAGCATCGTATCAAAAAAGCTCGATGCTGCCTCCCGGCAGGTCTACCGTAAAACCCACCAAACTATCCGTCGGGTGACGGAGAGTATTGAAAGCAATTTTCACTTTAATACCGCCATTGCCGGGGTGATGGAACTGGTCAACACCATTGGTGCTCCAGAGGCGGCGCACAAACTTGATAGTGCAGTGTTGCGCCAGAGTTTGGAAACCGTGTTGCTGCTCCTCTTCCCCATGGTGCCACATTTTTGTGAGGAATTATGGCAGGCAAGCGGTCATGGTCAAGCGCTTGCACAAAGCACTTGGCCCGAGTATAGCGCTGAGGCGGCTCGGGAAGATGAGCTCACCATTGTTATCCAAATTAATGGCAAGCTGCGCGGCAAGCTGCAGGTGCCTGCGGATACGGATGACGACACTTTGAAAATGTTAGCCCTGCAGGAAGAGAAAGTCGTCCAGCAGCTGACCGGGGCGCAGCCAAAAAAAATCATTGTTGTTCAAAAGAAACTCGTTAATATTGTTGTCTAAATGGTGCACCATTCCCTTTTTCGAGGCAGCCAAACAGGAATCCCATGAAACGATCAGGTCGCGTTTTTCTTGCTCTTTTTCTGCTGTCAGCATTTTTTCTTGCCGGATGTGGATACTACTTTCCCCATGTGTACGATGGGCCGGAGCGGAGAGTTTACATGCCCAACTGGGAAAACCGCACCAACAAGCTCGGGCTCGATAACAGGATTTATCAGTCACTTGCTCGCTGGTTTCAGAAATCAGATATGGTGATGCTCACCAAGGAGCGTGCCGGAGCCGACTATATCTTGGCCGGTGAAATTGTGGCCATTGATTTGCCCAGTGTATCCTGGGACGGTGTTACCCGCGCCTCGGGCATCAACGTCAAGCTGGTTGTCCGCTATGTTCTGAAGGATTTGAAGAGCGGTGAGATAGTTTGGGAGGTGCCTGGTAAGCTGTACAGCGCCGACTATACTGAGGCACGGGTCAGTGCCTCTGGTGATGAAATGTCGCTGCGTGAAATTGTTGATGATATGTCGGAAGAAATCTACGTGGGCACACTGCATCGTATCCGCCGGCAAATGCAGGCAGCGCCAGCTTCGCCAGTTCCGTCTAAGTAACTTCCGTTAATTTTCACCCTGTCAACAGGTGTTCTCGTCATGCCGGGGGCACCTGTTCTGTTGGTATGTCTCTTCCAGCCCGGGATACAGTCACGACTTTTCTCGCCCAGTCACAGTTACACCTCAGCAGCCCCTTTGTCCTTGCCCCGTTGGCTGGTTATACTGATTTACCCTTTCGGCTACTCTGCCGCGAACAGGGGGCAGGACTGGTTTTTTCAGAAATGATCAGTTCGCACGGGTTGCAGCAGGGCCAGCACAAGACCTTCAAGATGCTTGAGAGCGCGCCAGAGGAGCGCCCCTTTATTGCGCAGCTGTTTGGAGCAGATCCCGAGGTGATGGCACAGGCGGCCTTTAAACTTTCCACACTGCCGGTGGATGGTATTGATCTTAACATGGGTTGCCCGGTGCGCAAGGTTACTAAGCGAGGTGCTGGTGCTGCTTTGATGCAAAAGATGGCCACGGCCGAAGCCATCATCCGAGCGGTTTGCGCTGCGAGTTCGGTGCCAGTATCGGTCAAATTTCGCAGCGGCAGGGACGCTGCCCACATTAATGCGGTAGAATTTGCGCAGGCAGCTGAAGCGGCTGGGGCCTCCATGATCACCGTGCATGGCCGTACCTGGGTGCAAGCCTTTGGTGGCACGGCGGACTGGGAAATAGTGCGTGCGGTCAAACAGGCTGTGCGAGTGCCGGTTATTGGCAACGGTGATATTGACAGCTATGCAAGGGGGCTGGAACTGCTGGCGGCCAGTGGCTGCGATGCTGTTATGGTGGGCCGGGGGGCACTCGGAAATCCATGGCTTTTTTCCGGGCAGCAGCGGCCGCACAGCCTGGCCGGGCGCTTGCCCCTGCTGCACCACTATCTTGAGCTGTGTAGCCGCTATCTTCCCGTGGAGCGGGTGCTTTTTCGCATTAAGTACCAGGTTGCCAAACTGCTGAGTGGGTTGGAAGGTGCTGTCCGCGCCAGGCAAGAAGTGCTTGCCTGCTCATCGGCACAAGAGATAGGCTGCTGCTTGGATGCATTGAGCCAGGCGGCTGTCCCCAGTGCAGGCGGAGATTGAAGCCGTTTCTTTTAGGTGGTCAGGCTGCGGTAAATCTGGGGTATGCGATCGGGCAACCGTTTGATGCTGTCGATACAGATGTACTGGTTTTCGCCGCACATATGCGCCATGTATTCTTGGCCCTTGCGATCCACCGTGATGCAGAATGGGTGAACGCCCGCTGCCCTGGCTTCCAGCAGGGCGTGGCGGGTGTCTTCAATGGCGTATTCACCCTTGTAGTCGTCGTAATCCTCGGGTTTGCCGTCGGTCAGTAGCACCAAGAGTCTGATTTTTGCTTCCACACCCTTAAAAAGGTGGGTCATGTGCCGGATGGCTGGCGCCATGCGGGTATACTCCTTGGGGCCAATGGCGCCTATGCGCTGGCGCACGTCATCCGTATAGGGTTCGTGCATGCGTTTAATCGGAAACAGCTCGCAACGCAGTCGCCGCATACCAGAAAAACCGTAGATGCCGTAGCGATCGTTTAAGGCCTGCAGCGCCTCACACAGCACCACCAATGCCTCCTTGATCACCTTACCTACCCAGCCCTCGGTCGAGTTGGACATATCCACCAGAAAGTAGACGGCGATATCGCGTTCATCCCTGGCTAGACGAACATAAACGCGTTCTGAGGCACTGCGCCCGGCAAGGCTGTCGGCCAGGGATTCCACCAGGGCATCCACATCGATATCGTTGCCTTCTCGCTGCCTGCGCAAAAAACGTTCGCTGGTCTGCATCAGTTCAAACTGATGGCGCAGCTTGCGGATTTGGCCTCGATATTTTTCAAAGGTATTAGCAATAAAGTTGGTCTGTACCGGGGGCAGTGTGGTTTCGCTGAGCAGACACCAGTTGCGGCGAAAGCCCTTTCTCCGGAAATCCCACTCGTCGTAGCAGAGCTGCCCATGAAAGGCCTCGCCTTCGTCTGCCTGACCGCCGGGCAAAAGTACAGCGACCCCATCACCTGCCTGGCCTGCAGCACTGCTGATGTACTGTGCCGGAATTTCGCCCAAATCCTGGTGGATTGCCTCGGCCAGTTGCCTGAGTTCTTCCGGCAGGGCAATGTCCTGATTATCCAGGCGAATAAAAGTGACTGCTTCGGCATCCCGGTCCCGGAGGCCTGCACCTTTACTTTGGTCGCGCACAACAGCACTGTCCTGGCCCTGCATGCCGTCCGGCTGGAAATGCTGCTGCTCGTTTTCTTTTTTCTGGGCACGAAATTCAGGCAGTTGCATCAGATGGGCCGCCAGGGCGCTGATGAAAAGTTCGGCGCGCTGCTCCCGCCGTACATGTTGGGCTTTTGCCACTTCATGCCAACGCAGTTCGCCCTGCATAATAAGGGGAGACAGCGGTGGACAGCCGGGATATCTCCGTTCAACCAGCGGCACCAGTTCTTCAGCGGCGCTGCTGCTGAGGCCGGTTTTTTCCGGTTCGTCCAGGAGTTGCTGCAATCGGAGCATGAGCATACGGTTGACAGCATTGTCCGTATCCGCTTGCCATTCAAGGTGTATCAGCCCCTGCTGCAGCCAGGCAAGCGGGTGATTGCTGCTGGTTGCAGTTGGGTTGGCCAGCGTTGGCATGAGCAGACGGGCTTCACGCATCAGGCCGGGAAGCTCGCTCTCCAACAGGGAAAAGACCCGCACCGTCTCAAAAAAGTGGTACAGGCTGCGTTGCAGGGCTGGATTGCTGCTGTTGTTGAACAGTGCCAGCATGGGATGATCTTCGGCCTTGTCCAGGCTTGCGGTGGCAAAGGTACCGGCACGGATAAAGCCCCATTGGCAGGAGATAATCAGCTTGTAGAGGAGGAAGTTTTTCTGCTCCGTGGCAAAGATGCCCAGTTCCTCCGGCAGATAGATGGCGCTGGTATCCGTGTAGATGCTCCCGCCTTCGGGCAGGGGCAAAAGTGGCATCTCATGTCCGGCCAAGGCGCTGGCGTAGGGTTGCAGCCGGCTCGTGATTTCGCTTAAGCGAATACCCTTTTCTCCGCGCATACGGCAGAGAAAATGTTCTTCCACATCGGCCATGAAGCGTTGCGCGCTGCGCAGGCCATTGCTTTCATACTGGTCAAGCAGTACCTGTACCCAGCCGGGCAGTTCCTCACTGCTCAAACAGGAAAGAATGTCTGCGGCTGCCGTGATATAGGAAAAACACAGGGACTGCGAAACCGGCCAGATGGCTGGCACCTGGGCGAAGACTGCATCTATCTGGGTAGAGTCCAGACTGTCCAGTGCACAGAGGGCCTCGTCCACCTCCCATTCGTTGGGCAGGCTGGGATTGACCAGGGCGTAAAACCTGGTGGAAAGGGATTGTACGGCGGAATCGGCTGTTTGCATGGCTCAGAACTGGGAGCTGACCATTTCAAAGAGCGCGGCCAGAAGTTCAGGATCATCGGTCAGGGCTTCGCAGACAGCCACCTGGCAGGCAGTGCGGGGATTAATTCCCTCGGCGATGAGTTTGCCGGCCTGAATTAAGAGTCTGGTAGAGGCGCCTTCGGCCAGGCCCGAATCCTTCAGGGCCCTGGTCATATTTCCCAGCTTGACCAGCGAGTTTGCCATTGTACTGTCCATGCCGCTTTCCCGGCGGACGATTTTCGCCTCAAGCTCGGCCTGCGGATAGCTGAATGCCAGGGCGACAAAACGCTGCCTGGTGGAGGTTTTCAGGTCTTTGAGCACACTCTGGTAGCCGGGATTGTAGGATACTGCCAACATGAAGCTTGCCGGCGCGGTCAGCAGCTCTCCCCGTTTTTCAATCGGCAGTTCCCGGCGATCGTCAGCCAAGGGGTGGATAACTACGGTGGTATCCTTCCTGGCCTCAACAATCTCATCAAGGTAGCAGATGGCGCCGGCACGCACCGCCATGGTGAGTGGGCCGTCATTCCATACCGCCTCGCCTGAACGGATGAGGTAGCGGCCCACCAAATCGCTGGTGGATAGGTCGTCATGGCAGGATACGGTTACCAGCGGCAATTTAAGCTTCCAAGCCAGATACTGCATGAAGCGGGTTTTGCCACAACCGGTGGGCCCTTTGAGTAGTAGTGGCAGGCCCCTGCGGTGCGCGGTTTCGGCAATGGTGATTTCTTCGCCTATGGGCAGATAAAATGGTTCTTCATCTATCCGGTGTTCATCAAGGCGTATGCTGTGCTTGTTCATGCCTCCTCCTTGTTAACGTCATGCCAAGATATTGTAAGTACAGATAGCAGGAGGTCGAGCAAAAGAGCTTTTTTTTTGCAGGTTGCAGGGGCAGTGGAGAAATTCGGACTCTATTTGTGCGCATAAAAAAGCTGTCAGGCGCGGAGTAGGGGAGCGCCTGACAGCTCAAAAAATTTGAAGGATACTCAGAAGTTACAGAGATAATTTTTGAGTTCCCAGTCGGTAACCGCGGTGCGGTAATTGTCCCACTCCTGTTCCTTGCCTTCCACATATTTGTTAAAGATATGCGGTCCCAGCGCTTTTTTCATGACAGCGCTCCCCTTGAGGTGCTCCAGAGCCTCGTGTAGATTCGCAGGCAGGCTCTCAATGCCGGCCTCTTCCTTCTCCTTGCAGCCCATCTCGTAAAGGTCTGCGCTGGTGGGTGGCGGCACCTCCAGATTGCTGGTAATGCCATCAAGGCCTGCACCCAGCATGGCGGCAAAGGCGAGGTATGGGTTGCAGGCAGGATCCGGGCAACGTACCTCGGTGCGGGTGCTCATACCCCGGGGTGCAGGGACTCGGACCAGTACCGAACGGTTAGATGCAGACCAGGTAATGTACACCGGTGCTTCGTAGCCGGCCACCAATCGCTTGTAGGAGTTAACCAGCGGATTAGTGATTGCGCAAAAACTCTTAGCGTGCGCGCAGATGCCGGCGATATACTTACGGGCAATATCGCTGAGTTGCAATGTGCCTTCGACGTCGTAGAAGGCGTTGCTGCCGTCCAGGGTGAAGAGGGACAGGTTGGTGTGCATGCCAGAACCGTTGATCCCGAAGACCGGCTTGGGCATAAAGGTGGCATGCAGGCCAAACTCGGCTGCGATGGTGCGCACCACCCACTTAAAAGTAACAGTGTTGTCTGCGGCGGTGAGCGCGTCAGCATACTTGAAATTGATCTCGTGCTGGCCTTCGGCTACTTCGTGATGGGAAGCCTCGATTTCAAAGCCCATGGCTTCCAGAGTCTGAATGATTTTACGGCGGCAATTGGTGCCGGAGTCTCCCGGGTCGGTATCAAAGTAACCGGCCACGTCGTCGGTAATGGTGGTGGCCTGACCTTTCTCATCGCGCTTGAAGAGGAAAAATTCACACTCCGAACCAACATTCATGGTATAGCCAAGTGACCTGGCTTCGGCCAGTACTCGTTTGAGATTCTGGCGCGGGCAGCCGATGAACGGGGTTTCATCCGCATTGTGTACATCACAGATGATGCGGGCCGCCTTGCTGCCCTGCTGATCTCGCCAGGGCAGCAGCGTAAAGGTATCGTAATCCGGCTTAAGGTACATGTCGGATTCATTGACGCGGACAAAACCTTCAATGGAGGAACCGTCAAACATGATTTTGCCATCCAGCGCCTTTTCAAGCTGGCTCAAAGGTATGGCAATATTTTTCATGAACCCAAAAATGTCCACAAACTGCAGACGAAAGAAGTTGACGTTTTTTTCCTTGATGATCTGCAGTATTTCTTCTCGTGTCATACCATTCTCCTTGTTGTACTGATGAGGGCAAGCTGCATGGCGTATAATCTGAGCGATAGCCGTGTTTTCTGGTGTAAACGGTGGATGAAGCTAGCTGTCGGTGCTGTTTGATAAATGCAAATATCTTGCCAGTTTTGCAAAGGCCTGTTTCGTTTGGCTTGTGCTGTTGGCACTGGTCAAGCAGTGATAAAATGTGACAAAATTGTGTAAAATGGCGGATGTTTTTGACGAAAAAGTAAGAGAATGCCTCCCGCAGCCAAAGGTCTTCCGATGATGGCCATGTGGCTGAAAAAGGATTGCTCAAACTCCTTAACGACGTAATTATATTACCATTTAATTCTTTATTCAGAAAGCTGTTCCGGTTCCAGATCAAAAATGCTATTAGAGAGGCAGGAGGAAAAAGCAATAGGGGCCTGCATGCAGGTGTGCATCATGGTAGTAGGCCCTGCGAGTATTTGCCGAAGCTGACGCAAGCAAGCCTTTGAGATGGAATTGGAGTCCCATGACTCAAAATGAACGGATCCTCTTTCTATGAGCAATGAACGCAGAAAAACCAGCAGGCCAGAATCACTGAACTTGCTGGATTTTGTGGTTGTCGACGAGCAGGGGCGGCAGGGCGAGTATGCCATGGCCAGAACCTTGAACGTCAGCAGGGGAGGCATTCTGATGGAGACTCACCTCGCCTTGGAAGAGGGGCAGCAGCTGATGATAACCTTGGAACTGAAAAATTCGTTGGTTAATATCATGGGAACTATCGTGTATACGTCCTTCGCGAACCGGCGTCATCGTTACGGCATTGAATTTTTCCACGTCGCCGATGCGGATCAGCGTCTTTTGAGTGCCTATGTGGAAGCCTTTCAGGAAATGCAGCAAGTCGCCAACGCCTGAAAGGATTGCTCAGGGCGATCACGAAAGAAACATTGCCTGCTTGGATGAGAGCCGGATGGAGTATAGTAGCCGTAGCCGCCTCAATACGTGATTACGAGGCAGGTTACCACCGGATTTCTGCATAAGCCTTTGCCACAGGCATCATCCTCCTTCCCCAGAAATCGGCCACGACAGGACCTCGCCACCTGCAGCACGACACGCATGTTATCGGTGCCCTATATCAATCATGGCTGGCAGGATCCTCCGTAACCTTTCCCTATTGTTTTATCTGAGTTGTAAGGGTCCCACCTGATCTCTTGCAGACGCTTGCAAGACTGAAAGTTGAGATGATGTCCGGTGCGTGACCTTTATGTCTTGGGCTGAGCATCTCCCTTATAGCGGCCGTAAACATCTTCAAAGCGTTCGATATCATCCTCGCCCAGATAACTGCCGATCTGCACCTCGATGAGTTCAAGTGGGGCATCTTCGTCATTACCAAGGCGGTGGATGGTGCCTGCGGGTATGTGGGTGGCCTCGTCTTCGTGCAAGGTAAGGTCTTTTCCACCATTATGCACCGTGGCCACTCCGGAGACCACCACCCAGTGCTCGTGGCGAAAACGGTGCCGCTGCAGGGACAGGCTGGCGCCGGGGTTGACACTGAGCCGTTTGATCTGGAAGCGTGGCTGTTCCTCCAGCAGGGTATAGCTGCCCCAAGGCCGGAATACGGTGCGGTGACGGTGGTACTCGCTGCGCTTTTGCTGTTTGAGCCGATCCACCACATTCCGAACTTCCTGCGACTTGTGCAGAGGCGCTACCAAAACAGCGTCGGCACTCTGCACCACCAGGGTGTCTTCAAGACCGATGGCAGCGAGCAGGCTGTGGTCGGAACGGACAAGGCAATTGCGCACATCGCTTAAGAGCACATCGCCTGAAACCGCGTTACCCGCTTCATCTTTATCCAGCACTTCCCACAGAGTTTGCCAGGAGCCGATATCGCTCCAGCCCATGTCGGTGCGTACCACCACTGCCCGGCTGGTTTTTTCCATTAACGCGTGGTCGATGGAAATGGATGGAGACTTCGCCATGGCCTCCTTGCTGAAACTGAAAAATGGTCCGGATTCCTGTTCGCCCGTGGCCACGGCATCTATCATGGCCCGGGCAATCTGTGGTGCGTGCAACTGCATTTCTGCAAGAAAGCTGTCGGTCCGAAAGGCGAACATGCCGCTGTTCCAGAGGTATGTCCCGCTGGCACAGTACTGCTCTGCAGTAGCCAGATCGGGCTTTTCCACAAAACGCTCCACTTTTCCATGGGCATCTGCGGCAATATAGCCGAAACCGGTTTCCGGGCGGCCGGGCACCAGGCCGAAGGTGACAATATCGCCTTCATCAGCGCGCTGGACTGCATCGGCAACTGCGGTCAGAAAGGCGGCCTTGTCCCGAATGAGGTGGTCCGCCGGCAGAATGAGGAGAATATCGTCGGCATGGCCATAAGCCTGATGGTATGCGGCGGCGCCGCAGACAGCAGCGGCTGTGTTGCGGGCAAGCGGTTCAAGCAGGATACGATAGGAGTTCTCCAAGCCCAGACATCTTACCTGATTGTGGGTCATGAAGCGATGCTCCTCTCCAACCACAATCAGAGGTGGTCTACTCCCGGCTATGGCGTTCACACGCATCAGGGTGTTTTGCAACAGGGAGTGTTCGCCGATCAGTTGGATGACCTGCTTGGGGTAGAGCTCGCGGGAAAGCGGCCAGAGCCTGGTGCCGGTGCCTCCGGCCAGAATGACTGGTTGAATGGCCATGATGATCTCTTGGTCTTTAGCGGGTCTCTTCGTTTCAGGCAAATGACCTGATTAGACCCAGAAGTTCTTCGGTTTTGTCTTTAAGCAAACGAGCATCTGCCCGGGTCTCCACGTTCAGGCGGAGCAGCGGTTCGGTATTGGACGGCCGTACGTTGAAACGGTACCGGGGATAACTGACCGAGATACCGTCAGTTTCATCAAGTTCACCATCTGCATACCGTGTTTTCAGGGCTTCAAGCACAACAGCGGGTGCAACTGTAATGCTGGTATTGATTTCGCCGCTGACCGGATAGGCGCGCACCCGCTCGGCGCACAGGGCAGACAGAGGCTGCCCCTTTTCCGCCAGCAGGCGGCACACCAGAAGCCAAGGCAGCATACCGGAATCGCAGTAGCCGAAATCGCGAAAATAGTGGTGCGCAGACATCTCCCCCCCGTACACGGCATTGTGATGACGCATAGCTTCCTTGATAAAAGAATGACCGGTGCGTACCATGATCGGCTTACCGCCGGCCTTCTGGACTATATCCTGGGTGTTCCACACAAGACGGGGGTCGTGCAGGATCGTGGCTCCGGGATGCAGATGCAGCATGGCCTCGGCCAGCAGGCCGACAATATAGTAGCCTTCTATGAAACTTCCGTTTTCATCAAAGAGAAAACAGCGGTCAAAGTCACCGTCCCAGGCGATGCCCATGTCCGCCCGGTGCTGGTTGACCGCCTTGGCCGTAGCCGCGCGCCGATCGGGCAAAAGCGGATTGGGTACACCGTTTGGAAAATGGCCGTCCGGTTCGTGTTGAAGGCGGATAAAGGTAAAGGGCAGGTGAGGAGCTAACAGATCAAGCACTGGTCCGGCGCAACCATTGCCGCTGTTGACCACCAGTTTTAAAGGCCGCATGCGTTCGGGCGCTGCTATTTTTATAATGTCGCTGATATAGGCATCTTTATCCCGACGAAGGCTGTAGTGCCCTTCTTTGGTCAAGTGGCTGTTTTGGGTTGGAGCGTCACCTTGCATCCGGGCTGCCATATCGGCAATTTCTATAAGTCCATTGTCAGCGGAAATGGGCGAGGCGCCTTTACCCACCAGTTTCATGCCGTTGTACGAGGCCGGGTTGTGGCTTGCCGTTAGCATGATGCCGCCGTCAATCCCCTGACCTGTCCCGTTGAATACGGCGTGGTACATTTCCTCGGTGCCGCAAAGACCGATATCTGTAACATCGCAGCCGTGCGCCAACAGAGCAGTGCACACGGCCGCAGCGATGGACGGGCTGCTCAGGCGCACATCCTGGCCAAGTATGAGGTGTTCGCTGCGTTTGAGTTCGGCAAAGGCCAGGGCAATCCTGGCGGCGATGTCTTCGTTAAAAGTATCGGGGACCTGTCCACGGACATCGTAGGGGGTTATGCAGCGAAGTTCAGTGTGCATCGGGGCATGGCGCCTAGGTGAAAAGGAGATTTGAAAGAATAGACAAAATGCAGTATATGCCTGTGTCAAAAAGATCAGGAAAAAAGTAAAATAGCACAGCCTTGGCTGGAAAGGCAAGGCCTGTGTACAGACGTACAAACAAGTGAGACGTACATGAAGGGCATACTTCTTGCGGGTGGTTCGGGCACCCGCCTCTATCCGTTGACCCGAGTACTGAGCAAGCAACTGCTGCCGGTATACGATAAACCACTCATTTACTATCCACTCTCCGTGCTGATGCTGGCCGGGATCCGGGATATTCTTATTATCTCGACACCACAGGATCTTCCCCGTTTTCGGGAATTGCTGGGCGACGGTACAGACCTCGGCCTCAATTTCCAGTATGCTGAACAGGCCCGTCCCGAAGGATTGGCCCAGGCTTTTCTCATTGGCGAAGAGTTTATCGGTAATGAGTCTGTCTGTCTGGTACTGGGAGACAACATCTTCTATGGACATAACTTTGGCCGGGTGGTGCAGCGCTGCAGTACACTGACAGAGGGCGGCATCATTTTCGGCTACCTGGTGAAAGATCCGGAGCGCTATGGCGTGGTTGAGTTCGACACCAATAACAAAGTGATTGGCATTGAGGAAAAACCAGCCCGACCAAAATCCAGATATGCTGTGCCAGGGTTGTATTTCTATGACAACGAAGTGGCCCAGGTGGCAAAGTCCATTAAGCCGTCGGCCCGGGGCGAGTTGGAAATCACCGATATCAACCTGCATTATCTGCAGCAGGGACAGCTTGCGGTGGAACTCCTGGGGCGCGGTTTTTGCTGGTTGGACACCGGTACCCATGAATCCCTGCAGCATGCTGCCAGCTATGTGGAAACTGTGCAGGAGCGGCAGGGGCTGAAAATTGCCTGCATTGAGGAAATTGCCTACAGGCTGGGCTATATTGATAAGGCCCAGGTGGAGCGTCTGGCCGCCTCAATGCTGAAAAACCAGTACGGCCAGTACCTTATGGGACTGCTGGACGATACATCGACCATGAGGACCTGATCATGCGGATTGTGATAGTGGGTGCAAACGGCCAGTTGGGGCGGGACAGTATTGAAATCCTGGGGCCGAATCACACGGTTTGGGCCAGTGATGCGACCGAGGTGGATATTACCGATCAGAGTCAGGTTCAGGCCCTGTTTCAGCGGCATCAACCGGATGTGGTGATCAACTGTGCGGCCTTCACCGCGGTTGACGCCTGTGAGAGTAATGTGGAGGCCAGCATGGCAGTGAATGCCCGTGGCCCTGAGTTATTGGCGCTCGCCTGTCGCGAGCACGGCTCCCGGCTGATTCAGGTTTCAACCGACTACGTCTTTGACGGTGCCCGTCCTGCGCCACAGCCGTATCTGGAAGAAGACACAGCCCAACCCACCTCCATGTATGGCAAGAGTAAACTGGCCGGCGAAGAGGCGGTGCAGGCGGTTTTGGAAAATCATCTTATCGTACGCACTGCCTGGCTCTACGGCATTGGTAATAAAAATTTTCTGAAAACCATGCTCAGGCTGGCCATAAGCGATCCCAAGCGGATTATTAAAGTGGTAAACGACCAGCACGGCTCGCTCACCTGGTCATGGCGGCTGGCACTGCAGATTGAGCGCCTGCTCAGTACGGATCTGACCGGTATTGTCCATGCCACTGCTGAAGGCCACAGTACCTGGTACGAGGGCGCACGCTATTTCCTGGACTGCATGCAGGTGCCCTACAACATAGTGCCCTGCACCACAGCTGAATATCCTACCCCGGCCAGGCGACCAGCCAATTCCATACTGGAAAACGACCGTCTCAAGGAACATGGCTGCAACCTGATGTTGAGTTGGCAGGAGGATGTGCGCCTCTTTGCCGAGCGCTACCGGGAGGAATTGCTGGCCGAGGCCAAGGCAGCAGCATAATTCCGCTTCTATTGTTCATTTCTATCCCAAAGCGCTAGCCGGTCGGCTTCAGAAAAAACACTTCGAAAAACAGCATACTGTAGGCCTGCTCCGTATTTTCCTCGCCTCCTTGCTACCTTTTTTGATCTGGAACTGGAGATGCTGCGATATAGTCGTGGTGATTCGATTTCAGGATTTTAATGTTTTGGGGTCGCAGGGGCGGCCGGTGGCTTGTCCTCCTGGGCAGCTGCTTCCCTTTCCTTTTGCTGCCTCTCCGGATCCATGAGCTCAAGTGGTATGGCAGGCGTGTTTTCCGTAAAATAGGCACGTAACTTGGGATCGTTGATAATGGCGTGCAATATCTGCGCGCCCTGGCGCAGATAGGGAGCGGACAGGGATGTGCGCAGCACCGTGTTGGTGGCAGACAGGGTCGAGGCCAGCAGCATGTACAAAAGCGAGGCCAACAGGGCAGCTTTGAGCGCTCCCAGCGTCATGCCCAGTAAGCGGTTGAACCACCCTAAAAGGGTTATCTGCATCAGCCGGTGCATGATTTTTCCCAGCAAGCTGAATGCCAGGGCTGCGGCAAAAAACAAGCAGATAAAGCTGATGAGAAAAACCAGTTTGGGATTGTCGACCAAACGGGTGGTGTAGGGGATAAGTTCTGCCGTGTATCGGGCAGCAACCACATAACTGCCCGCCAGAGCCAGCAGTGCTGTTAGTTGCCGTATAAATCCCGTCCAGGCGCCACGTAGGATGAAAAAGAGAAAAATGACGGCAACAACAAGATCAAGCCAAGTGATGATGAAGGTTTCAGCCATGGTAGTCGTTGGGCTTTGAGGAGCGGTTTGAAAAAGACAGGCTACGCGAACACTATAGCCGATTGCAACCACTTGCCACAAACAAACTTGCCCGAACTTGCAGTTGCGCCCCAAGATGACGAGACAGGTGAACAGCTATGGCCGCACCTGTGCCAAGAGATGCGGGCCGCAAATCTGGTTTGGGAACAGATCGCGCCACGTAAGGTCAAGCTTGCTGTGCTGCGCCTCGACCTGCTCAACACGCTATACACATTACCCGGTTTTGAGGCAGCGCTGCGCAGCCAGCGTATACTGCACCAGGCAGAGCTGAAGCGCCTGTTCTCCTTCCCGCAAGGGAAGCGCCGTTTGGAATGGCTGGGCGGCCGCTTGGCGGCAAAATTCGCACTGCAGTGTTACTGTTTTCCACCTGCCCGAGAAATAAAATTCGAGCCGGCCAAGGTCACCATAAGTAACGATAGCCATGGCAGGCCTTTTTTAAATTGGGTTGGCGTATCCCCTTGGTGTTACCCCCAAGTACCCTTTCTCTCCATAACCCACAGCGGCCGTTTTGCCGCTGCCATGGTGGCAAATACACCCTGCGGATTAGATCTTCAGGAAATTGTCGATAAATTGCAGCGTTTACAGACACGTTTTGCCAGCCCTGCAGAGATGGCACTCGGCAGCACCTATGACGAACTGATCTGGCTTGGCATGCTGTGGGTTGCCAAGGAGGCAGTGAAAAAATGTTGTTATGCAGACCAGCCCACCTTCATGGATCGGATCCAGGTCGTAGGACATAAGAAAGTGACACATGCAAGCTGTGATGCGGGAACGCAATTCGCCATACTATCGTGTTGTTTGACTGATGCTGCTGCCGTTGTCATGCCGGTGCAGGTGGCAGTGGCGCAGGGTTATGCCATGGCCCTGGTTATAGATGCTGATGATGGAGGCCTGCATGCCTGAATTGCCGGAAGTGGAAGTGACCCGCAGGGGTCTCTTGCAAGATTTGCCCGGAGCAAGGGTGCAACGGCTCTGGAGCAGCGGCCTGCCCCTGCGGGCAACGGTGTCCCTGCCCCGCTTGCGCCGTCATCTGCAGGGCGAGCAGCTGAGCACCGTTGACCGGCGGGCCAAGTATCTGCTCTTCCGTTTTGCCAGCGGTACAATCTGCAGCATGCACTTGGGCATGACCGGTAAGATTTCCCTGTTGCGACAGCAGGAGCCCAGACACAAGCACGATCATCTGGAACTGCAGTTCGATAACGGGGTGATCATGCGTTTCAACGATGCCCGCCGCTTTGGTGCGGTAGCGCTGTGGCCGGCAAAAACAGCAGAGGAGTGTGAACGTATTTTTTCAAGCCGCGAAGGTCTTGAGCCCCTTGGCACTGATTTTACTGCCCGTGCCCTCATGCAACTGGCTGCGGGGCGCCGTGCACCGGTGAAATCCTTCCTCATGAACGGACGGCTCATTGCTGGAATCGGCAATATTTACGCCAATGAAATCCTCTTTGCCGCGGGCGTGCACCCACAACGGGCCGCAGGGTCGCTCTCCCTTGCCGACTGGGACAGGGTTACCAGCGCAACAGCGCAAATACTCCAGGAAGCCATCAGCGCAGGCGGTTCCACCATTGCCGATTTTTTAGGTATAAGCGGTCACCCCGGTTATTTCCAGTTGCAACTCAAGGTGTATGGACGCACCGATGCCGTTTGTTCTCAGTGCAACTCACGTGTTGAGCGACTGGTCAGCGGCGGTCGTTCCACCTGGTTCTGTCCGCAGTGTCAGCCCCTGAATAAGGGCCGTTAAAGCTGCTGTACTTGCGAGCCACAATCAGTGCAGATACAAAAAGCTGCCCACCTGATAGACCAGCACGGCCAGGATAAAAGCGAAGATCGTGTTAAATGCCACGGAAAAAAATGCCCATTTCCAGGAGCCTGCTTCCTTGGCGATGCAGATTACCGTAACAAAGCAGGGGGCGTAGAACATGATGAATACCAGCACCGCCAGAGCTGAGACCGAATTCCAGTTTGGATCTTTGGCCAGGCGGCCACTGAGCGATCCAGACTCTTCCGGATTGACTTCACCCAAGGAATAGGCGGTGCCCAAGGTGGAAATAATTACTTCCTTGGCGGCAAATCCGCCTACTAGGGCAATATTAGTGCGCCAGTCAACACCGGCCAGGCTGCTTATGCCTTCAAGCGCTGTGCCAATCCGGCCGGCATAGGAATAACGCAGTTGTTCCGCGGCCTCGGCTCCATCCACCTCAAGTAGTGCCTTCTCAAGCGCCCCTTTATCATCAACGTGCACAGTCCTGAATTCCTGCCGTTGACTTTCGAATATGTTGGTACGCTCCTCAGGAAGGCCGGGGTAGGTCATCAAAGCCCACAGCAGGATAGAGATACCCAAGATTACAGTACCGGCCTTCTTGATGTACTGCCAGGTGCGCTCCCAAGTGTGGATCAGAAGTCCCCTGGCGGTGGGAAAACGGTAGGGCGGCAACTCCATGACAAAAGGGGTGGGTTCTCCACGCAATACCGTAAGCCTGAGTAATTTGGCGGCGCAAAGCGCTACTGCCCAGGCGAGCATTGTGGCCAGAAACATGTACCAGGCCTGGTGTGCTGAAAAAAATGTGCCGATGAGTAAAGTCAGTACCGGTAGTTTGGCTCCACAGTTCATGAAAGGGACAGTAAGAAGCGTTGCCATGCGTTCCTTGGGCGAACGCAGGGTGCGAGTCGCCATAACGCCTGGAACCGCACAACCGCCGGCGATGCCGCCGGAAATGATAAACGGCATGACCGAGGAGCCGTGCAGGCCGAAGAAATGAAAAATACGGTCCATCATGAAGGCCACCCGGGCCAGATAGCCAGAATCTTCCAGCACGGCAATGCCAAAAAACATGAACATGATAATGGGGACAAAGCCGAGTACTCCGCCCAAACCATCCACTACACCCGACATCAACATGGATTTAAGCGGTCCATCGGCCATCATGCTGTCGATACCGCGATTAACCAGAGCGAAAAATCCTTCCAGCCAGTCCACCATGTTACCACTGAGGCTGAAGGTAAAGGTATAGAGGCCAAAGAGGACCAGGGCCATGATGATGGGCCCCAGAATCCGGTGGGTGACCACGCGGTCAATACGGTCGGAGGTGTAGAGGCGGTCTGCCACCTGGATGCTGCCCACCACATCCCGTCGCAGGATGGATTTGATATATCCGTAGCGGTGGTCGGCAATAATGGCTTCCGGATAGACCCCCAAGGTGCGCTGCAGGTGGTCGGCGGTTTCCTCGCATCGAACCAGCATGGCCTCGGCCTTGTCGGGTGCACAGACACGTACCTTTTCAATGATCTGGCTGTCGTTTTCCAGGAGCTTCACACCCAGCCAGCGTTCGGGATACAGATGGTAGAGGGAATTGCAATGGGCGAGCAGGGGTTTGAGATCGCGCAAGGCCTCCTCAATGTCCGCACCGTAGCCGATCTCCAGCGGGGATGGTTTTCTATGCTCGCTGGCCACGTGCACCACGGCATCGAGCAGGGTATTCATGCCCTTGCCCGAACGGGCCACAATGGGTACCACTGGTACGCCTAAAAGGGATTCCAACTTGGCGCTATCGAGCAGCATCCCCCTCCGCTCAGCCACATCCATCATGTTCAGCGCCAACACCAGGGGAAGCCCCAGTTCCAGAAACTGAATGGTGAGGTAAAGGTTGCGCTCCAGATTGGAGGCGTCGATCACATTGACGATCACATCCGGCTTTTCATTGATGAGAAAATCTCGGGCAACCAGTTCTTCCACCGAGTAGGCGCTCAGGGAGTAGGTACCGGGCAGATCAACAAAACGGATACCGTGGCTCCCATGTAGACGGCATCCCTCTTTTTGTTCCACAGTTATGCCTGGGTAATTACCCACATGCTGGCGTGAACCGGTCAGGCTATTAAACAGGGTGGTCTTGCCGGAGTTGGGGTTGCCCGCCAATGCTGCGTTTATAGTGGTTTGCATTGCAATCAGGCCAATAGAATTTTTTTATTGCTGGAAATGAAGAACCAGGAATGGCGCGAACTACGGGGCGTGTTTGTACTGCTGATTGTGTCCTAATGTTCCCTAAGGATGCTCGCGGCTGTCCCCGGGCTGATACATGGGCAAAGCGACCTTATGGCCAGCATTGTTGCTCCCTGATGGGCAGCCCTGGCAGGCGCAACCGCAGGTGGATGCCTGGCCACGGAAGGCCTTGAACAGCAGGCGGACAACATAGATTGAAGCGGCGATAAGGGAAAGGGCGACAAGGATTTCCTGCATCGCAGACCTCCAAAAAAAGACGACAAGCAGCTATGCGGGCGCGACCAGGATAGCTGCGGCGGTATCGGCATCCAGGCTAATGGTACTACCGTTAATTTTCACCATGCACTGATCCGCACCGGATTTGCAGATCAGTTCTACTTCCCTGCCTGGTAAAAAGCCCAGGCTGGCCATGCGGGCACAGGTTTGACGGTCCCCTCGCACCCCGCAGATACGCAAATTGCCGCTACAACCACTTTGCGACAGGATGGAGGGGTGCTGGGGCGTGCTGCAGCAACGTTCTCGCTTGCAGCGTTTACCCCAATCCGCCAGTTGACGGCAGGCTTTGCCAAATCTTCTTTGTTTCATCGTCCCCCCATCAGCGTCACATGTTTTTCCTGTTTGCAAACTGCCAGTTAGGCAATTTTGAAATTTTTAGATACTCAAAACAATGGGTCTTGTCAATCGATTTGCCAAGGGGGAGAGAGGAGAAATAAGGGAGGGAAAAAGAGGAAAGATAAGTAGGCAGCAGTTGATTCGCAGAGGGGCAGGAGGTGCTGCTATTCTATGGTAAACCGTAGTCAGAGGTGTGGGACACTGACTTTATATCAACAACCGGGGTGCCGTCGATTGCTTCCAGCGGGAAAACCAGTAGACTGTTGCCTTCAATAGCACGGACACTCACACGGTGCAGGCCGAGCGGGTTGGGCCGGTGGGGAGAGCGGGTGCTAAATACGCCACTGAGCGGTCTGCGTTTATCTGCACGCGGGTGATTCTGCAGTATATCGCGCTTGGCCTGATGCAGCCAAGTGATAAGAAGGATTTCCTGTCCGGTTTTCATGCCAAGGAGCGCTGGGAGAAAGCGTTCTTTTAGCTCAATCCAGGCCTCTGGGGCGCCTTCTCCCCCTTGCTTGGGAGCATCCGCAGGGTTTTTCAGGGGTGAACGAACTATTCCAATGGCTTGGAGCGAAAAGCTGTTAGATTGCATGGAAGGCGTTTACATGTGTCCAAAGTTGTAAAGAGCCAGTCAGTATTCCCGGTGACGCAGGCCTTTTTCCGCCATTGCCCCGCGGGATACAACTGCTCAGGGTTCTCCGTAGAGGCTGCCTAAAAAATAGCGCATCTGCTGGTACCACCAGGGCCAGTCGTGATCGACATCAGTGCCCCAAAAATCCACCCAGGCAGGAATGTGCTTTTCCTGGAAGATATGTGCCATACTGCGGGTGTCTTCCAGGGTTTCTTCTTCCCAGGCGCCCTGGCCCACACAGACAACGATCCTGCTTTTGCGGTACCAGTCCAGAAACCAGGTGTTGTCCATGCCGGCCAGATAGTGCACTGGTGAGTTGAAGTAAACCTGAGGGATATCATTTGCCTGCAGGCCGAATTCTCTGCGGTCGAGTCGATAGAGCCCGCTTAAGGCGATGCAGCCGGCGAAATAGTCCGGGTGTTTCAGAAACATGTTGAGCGCATGGTAAGCACCCATGCTGCAACCGTTGGTCATGATGCGGGCGTCAGGCTGTTGACAGTGGTTGCGGATAAAGGGCACCACTTCGTTGACGATGTAACCGTCGTACTCCTGGTAGCGGCGGTCACGTTCTGCGGGCGAAACGCCAAAGTTGTACCAGCTTTCTGCATCCACGCTCTCCACGCAATACAGTTTGATTATTCCCGCATCAATATAGGCGCTGATGGCCTCCACCATGCCCATGCCCTCGTAGTCGAAATAACGACCCAGGGAGCAGGGAAAAACTAAAAGTGGCGTGCCCCAGTGGCCATAAATTCGAATGGGCATGGTCTTGGAAAGGCTAGGGCTGTACCAGCCATGTTCTTCAACGTGCATCAAGCTTCCCTCTCTTCATCAATCTGGTGGATAAAACGAATGATTTCTTGTAGCTGGTCCATTCTTTCGGTGCGGAAAATATAGCCAAGCTCACCCAGGGCACTGGCGAATACGCCCGGCACCTGATCAACCTGGCAGATATCTGCACCATACTGTTCGATGATTTCCTCGTGGCTGTGCAGATAGGATATATCTTCCTTGCGGCTGGCATAGCAGCATAGATATTTGCGCTCAAAGCTGACCTTGTGTTCACCTTTGGCCACCAGTTCCGCCCAGATACGATAGATATCGATATCGCAGGCATAGTTGAACATATCGGTGGTGAAGCCACCGGGCGGGCGCATATTCACCTCCAAGGCGGTGAATTCGTTTTTGGCAGTGTGAAAGAATTCGATGTGGAAAAAACTTTCGCGGATATCAAAAGCTTTCAGACAGCGAATGCCTGCCTTCTGCAGCGCCATAGGGATGCGGCGCAGGGAATAGTAGGAGAGATGCCGGCCCTCGTTAACCGTTTCCATGATGCCCTGGCTGAATACATGCGAGGTGATGAAGACTGGTTTACCGTCGCGGTCAGTAAGGCCGTCGTAGGAGTAAATCGTTCCTTTGACAAAGCCTTCAATGATGTAGTCTACTTCGGGTTTGCGATCAAAAAATCGCTCCAGATCTTCGTCATTATCCAAGCGGTAGGTATGAAGCGCGCCCACACCTGCATCCGGCTTGGCCACCACTGGATAGCCGATCTGCTTGATAAATTTGCGTGCATCGGCCAGTGATTCCACTATCCGTCCCGGCGCCACCGGTACGTCGGCTTCCAGAAATTTTTTCTTCATTTCCGACTTGTGGCGTACAGCGGGGATATCCTTTTGTCGCAGGCCAACCACGTTGAAATCATCGCGCAGACGGGCTTCGGTAGAGAGCCAGAATTCATTGAGGCTGTCTATTCGGTCTATCTTGCCGTATTTATGGGTAAAGTATCCACAAGCACGCAGGAGCTCGTCATAGTCGGCCATCCGATCGACCCTGTAATACTCCGTGAGCGAGGCCCGGACCGCCGGGCTGAGCTCATCGTAGGCGGCATCACCAATGCCTAGGACATTGGCTCCGGCAATTTTGAGTTGTTGGCAGAAACGATGATACTGAGTCGGAAAATGGGGTGACAGGAAAATGCAATTCATAAGGCTCCCTTTCGAATGTTTAAATCGTATTGAAGTCGTTTATCATTTTCTCTTCTAAAGACTTTACTGCCCCTGCAGGGATTTTTCCACCAGTTCCTTGAGATCATCAGAGAGGGTTGCTTGTGCACTAATGCGCTCAAGCTGGGCCACCATCAGTTGTTGGCGCGTCTGATCATACCTGCGCCATTGGCTGAGGGGGGCTGCCATGCGGGCAGCGATCTGCGGATTTATCGTATCCAGCTTCAATACCTGCTCACCGAGAAAGGCGTAGCCGCTTCCGTCTGCATGGTGGAACTGATTGTGATTGAGACTGCAAAAACTGGCAATCAGGGCACGCACTTTGTTGGGGTTAGTGAGGCTAAAAACCGGGTGGTCTAGCAACTGCCGCACCCGGGCCAAGGTGCCCGGCAGAGGGCAGGCCGCCTGGATACTCAACCACTTGTCCATCACCAGCGGGTCATGCTGCCATTTGGCAAGAAAATCTGCCAGCAGGGCGTCGCCAGCAATACGGTCTGCATTGACCACGGCACCAAGGGCTGCCATGGTGTCAGTCATGTTGTTTGCCTGCTCGTACTGCTGTTCTCCAAGCTGGAGTAGTTCGCTCTCCACTGTGCCGTCCAAATCCGGACAGAGTAAATAGGATAAGCAGGTGTTGCGCAGGGCCCGCTGTCCGGCGCCTGCTGGGGTGTAGCGGTAGGAGCCATTCATGGCCAGGGCCTGATAACGCAGTACAAGCAGCTGCCGCAACTCTTTTCCCAAAAGGGCGCGGAGCTGCTGCCGCACACTGAAAACAGCCTCTGGGTCGAGCGGGGCAATCTGCTGACCAATCCAGTTTTCCGTGGGCAGCAGCAGGGCTTCGGAAAGAAAAGCGTGTTCCGCTTCGTGATCTTCAAGTAGCGCTCGCATGCCCCTGAGTAATGAAGCGGGCAGGGTGATGTCTTGACCTTGCTGATAGCGCTCAATCTGTTGCAGGAGAGCGTTTAAGGCAAGTTGCTGTCCAGCATCCCAGCGGTTGAAAGGGTCGCTGTCATGGGCCATGCGCAGGGCGAGTTCCTCTTCACTCTGTTCCAAACGCAGCCTGACCGGTGCAGAGAAGTTGCGCAGCAGGGAGAGCACTGGTGGTGTACAGACATCCTCAAGCACAAAGGTCTGTTCCGCTTCGGTTAAAAGCAAGACCGCACTTTTTCCGCTGCGACCTGCATGGGTGAAGGTCAAATCCCGGCCATCAATATCCAGAAGGCCCAGGGACAGCGGCATGGTGAACGGCTGTTTTTCTACTTCAGGGGGCATATCCGGTGTGGCCGGACAGCTCTGGCGTACGTTCAGGGTAAGGTGCTGCATAGTGGCATCATAACTGCTCTTCACCTCGAGCTCGGGCGTACCAGCCTGTGTGTACCAGCGTTTGAATCTGGTCAAGTCCAGACCAGAGGCGTGTTCCATGGCAGCGATGAAGTCGTCGCAGGTAACGGCCTGGCCATCGTGGCGTTCGAAATAGATATCCATGCCCCGGCGGAAGGCGGCCTCGCCCAAAATGGTGTGGAGCATGCGGATCACCTCTGCACCCTTGTTGTACACGGTCAGGGTGTAGAAGTTGTTGATTTCCACAAAGGAGGCTGGTCGCACTGGGTGAGCCATGGGCCCGCTATCTTCCCGGAACTGCAGGGAGCGGATGATGTTGGCGTCGTGGATGCGCTTGACCGGTCGCGAGACAATATCTGCGGTAAATTCCTGGTCGCGGAAAACGGTTAGCCCTTCTTTGAGGCTCAGTTGAAACCAGTCGCGGCAGGTGATGCGGTTGCCGGTCCAGTTGTGGAAATATTCGTGGGCAATGACCGCTTCAATACCTTCATAGTCGGTGTCGGTGGCGGTCTCCGGCAGGGCGAGCACATATTTGGAGTTGAACACGTTGAGTCCCTTGTTCTCCATGGCCCCCATGTTGAAATCGTCCACCGCCAGGATCATGTAGTTGTCCAGATCGTACTCACGGCCAAATCGCTCCTCATCCCAGCGCATGGCTTTCTTTAGGGCCTGCATGGCATGGCCGCATTTCTTCTGGTTGCGTGCCTCCACATAAATATGCAGGGCAACCTCGCGGCCACTGTTGGTGGTAAAGCTGTCACTGATACGTACCAGATCGCCAGCCACCAGGGCAAAGAGATAGCTGGGCTTGGGAAAGGGATCGTGCCAGGTGGCAAAGTGGCGCCCACCTTCAAGTTTGCCACTTTCATGCAGATTGCCGTTCGAGAGAAGTACCGGGCAGCTTGTGGTGTCGCCGATGACCGTGGTGGTAAACACGCTCATCACATCAGGTCTGTCCGGAAAAAAGGTGATTTTGCGGAAACCTTCGGCTTCGCACTGGGTACAGTAGTTACCAGCAGACAGATACAGACCCTCCAGTTCGGTGTTGGCAGCAGGGTTGATACTCACCACCGTTTCCACCGTAAAGGGCGAATCCGGTGGGGAAAAGATGGTTAACAGGTTGTTCTCAAACTGGTACTCGTCTACCTGTAGCGGCATACCGTTAATGCCAATTTGCTCCAGTTCCAGTTGTTCGCCATTGAATAACAGGGGCGGCTTTGCTCCAGGATAAGCTGGGTTGAGTTGGCAATGCAGTTGCGCTTCCACCCTGGTGGCATTAGGGTCCAGCTCCACCTTCAGGATGCTTGACGGTATCAGGTATGCTGGTGGAGTATACTCGTGCAAATAGGTGATTTTTTTATTCATGTCTTGATGGGTGCATAAAAAGCGTATTTTGCGCCAGTTCAGCGCAAGGCTGATGGAGGTTTCGCCGATGCTGGCGCGGCCGGATACTATAAAGAGAGTCTTATTTTTGCTCCGCAGTAAATGGGCTCTACGACGGCTTTGAGAAATGCCACGAATGCAACCAGTACGTGCGCTTACGTCACATTGTCCTGTCTCCCTGATAACATCTTTGGGCTGGAAATGGAACGGGGTTGGTATTGAAGCTATTCCTTGATGTCCGGCTCGAAAAAAAGCCAGAGAATTTGTGGAAAAGCGATGCGCAGGGCAGCTTCGCAGGCGTTGATGTTTTTAATCATCTGTTCTTCGGAGCCCGAGGCGTGCATTTTGGCCTTTACCGAAACGACCACGTCTTCGCCCATTTGCAGGGTGAGCATGTTGTAAATAGTGTGTATTTCAGGGCGATTTTGCAACAGGCTCAACATTTCTTCCTTGATGGCAGGATCAACCCCCTGACCGACCAGAAGTGACTTGACTTCTAACCCGATAAAAAAGGCGACCAGCACCAGGAGGACTCCTATAGCCATGGTGCCGAGGGCGTCGTAGAGCGGGTCGCCGGTGAGCATGGTGGCGGCGATGGCCAGGGTTGCCAGGATGAGACCAAACAGAGCGGCGATATCTTCGCCAAACACCACCAGCAAGGATGAGTTGCGGGTTTCTCGGAACCAGCGGTAATAACTGCGTCCTCTACGCTCTTTGCTGACCTCGCGCAAGCAGCCCCACAGCGAGACGGATTCTGCAGCAATGGCAAAGGTCAGTACGGCAAGGGCGATGTAAGGACGATGCAGCGGTTCAGCCGCATGCAGTTTGTGGTAGCCTTCATACATGGAAAAAAGTCCGCCCATGCTGAAGAGAATCAGCGCGACAATAAAACTCCAGAAGTAAATTTCCTTGCCTCTCCCTAGTGGATAGTCTGGTGAGGGTGGACTCTTGGCCATTTTGTGGCCAAAGAGCAGCAACCCCTGGTTGCCTGCATCAGCCAGGGAATGCACGGCCTCTGCCAGCATGGCTCCAGAGCCGGTATATAGGGCTGCGGCAAGTTTAGCTAAAAAAATGGCAGAATTTGCGCCCAGGGCGTACAATATGCTCTTTACTGAATCAGCTCCGTGTGCCATGGAAAGTATGTCCCTCAGATGAAAAAACGGGTGGTACTGCCGATCAAGGCAGCAATAATGGTGGCGCATTGTCGGCAGATTTTCTGGTAGTAGTTTACCTACCAGGGCCGAAGCAGGCCGGAGTCTCAAGGTCAGGGATAGTCTTTAGGATAGAAAACCAGTCCGGGATGCCGCAATTTTCAGTTCCAGGTCAAAGATGTGCTGCCAAAGGGGCTAGGAAAAATGACGCAGGCGTATATGAGAGTTCGTCTCGCGAGGATTTTCCAAAGCCGACTCAGCCACCTAAAGTATTTGAATATGGAGCTGGAATAAAGCACAAAAAATTGTGTGGCAGAGGCTATCGTAAACAGCGCATGAAAGCAAGCAAGACCTGGAAGTGTCGGAGTTTTTTAAATTGAGTGCAGCCAGAGGTAATATTTTTGGAGCAAAGCTTTTGCCGGATAAGGCGGATGTGGCTATTGTCGGCGGGGGGCCCGGTGGCTTGGCCTGTGCGCGCCATCTGGCTAGGGCTGGCGCCAAGGTGCTGGTGCTGGAGCGGAAACCGGGCTTTGGCCGCAAGGTTTGTGCTGGTGGTATTACCTGTAATGGCCTTGTGCCCCTGGTGCCGCCCGATTTGATTGAGCGCGCTTTTCCGGTTCAGCATATATTCAGCCCCAGGCAAAGGGCCCAGGTGGTAGAGAAGCAGCCTGTTATTGCCACGATCAACCGGGAACGCTTGGGTATCTGGATGGCACAGCAGGCTGCTGATGCCGGAGCCATGCTGCATACTGGTGTGCACGCCCTGGCACTCACAGAGAGCGGGCTGTTGGTGCGCGACAACGCGGGTGCGGTGCGGAGCCTGCACTGCAGTCATGTGGTTGGCGCTGATGGAGCGCGCTCTGTTATCCGGCGGGCTCTGGGTTTACCTTCACGCCTGTCCATCGGACTCAATGCCATGCTGCCTGTGCTGCGAGAGCAGATGGAGTGGCATCTTCTTCCTCGGCTTTTCGCCTCGGGATACGGCTGGATTTTTCCGCACGCCAAAACCACCTCGGTGGGTGCATTCACTGATGGCAACCTGATTTCAGGAAAACGCCTGCAGCGGAATCTGCACATTTGGGCGGCGGCACAGGGTATTGAGCTCGGGAACGCATCCATCCAGGCGGGTTGGGTCAATTATGAATACCGGGGATTGTGTTTTGGCCGCAGATGGCTGGTGGGCGATGCCGCTGGCCTTAGCTCAGCCCTGACCGGGGAGGGCATCTATCCGGCTGTACTCAGCGGCGAGGCCGTGGCCACAATGATCCTTTCCAACACAATGCCACCGGAGTTGAAACCCCTCATCAAACGACACCAGCGCCATCGGCAACTGGCGCAGCTGGCAGGACGCGGCCGTGTGGTGCCGGCTTTGCTGGCGGAATTATTTTTGCTGCTCCTGCGCCTGCGCGCGGTTGATTTTCACCATCTGGAAATGGTCACTTCGTCCACCGGCTGATTTTTTCCACACTTCGGATTGTGCATATAATGACGGAAAAGCAGCGTAAAAAAATACCCACCTGGCTGATTAATCTGTTCTTTGTCCTGGTCTGTGGCGGCATTTTTCTGTTTTTGTGGCAGGCCCCACCAGTGGCTACGCCGCCCTTGCCCCAGGATAGTAATCATGAGAGTTTTTTCGGTCAGCCAAAAAAGAAGGCGGAAAAACAGTGCGCCTCCTGTCATGGCCCTGGCATGAGCAGTCCCCTGCCAGAGGATCATCCGCCCCCGCATCGCTGCCTGTTCTGTCATAGAAGAGAAAAATAGGATAGAGTGCAACTGCACGGCCCCTTCCTGTGTGATGTTTGTTGGTCTCTAAAAAAACGTCGCTCATTGCTGCCCATCGGTGGCTGTGAAGATGGTTGCGGTTGCCAAGCCTGCGTTTTGCATGGGCAGTATCCGTCCCATCTCCTTGATGAGCACCATAGAGCAGTATCTTTAACTTGGAACTGGAATTACTCCTTTGACTGTTCTTGGTTTGGAGGAAACGTTTTTTTCAACTCATCGATCACTATATATCTGATATCTCGTAATACCTGTATTTCGTGCATCTGAGGATTCCCTTTGCTTAGAAAACCAAGATTTACTTCCCTGCCGCTCAGGAGAAATTCCGGCAGTATGACCGTATAGCGCTTGTCGGGCTCAATGTCCTGCCCTGAAATCTGCCAAACACCGTTCTCCAACTGAGCACCTTTGCTGTGTAAATAGCCGCCTAGTCCCTGGTTGTTTGCGCCAGCCTCCAAGACACGCACAAGTAATGCTCCATCCAGGCGGGCTTTATTGACTTTGCCACCAAAGGGAAGCAGCCGGATGATATCGTACTGGCTCAGTGGTCCTGCCGGCAAAACATCATCAATTCGAATAGAGCCGGCATTAAACAGGGCCACATCACAGGGCTGTCCTTCGTGGAACATGGCCTGTGCCACCAAGTCTGTCAATTTGCCGGGACGATTACGAACGGTCATTTCTCTGCCATCAAGCGTTTCGTCGGTTACAGCGACCACTGCTTCGGGGATAAAACCATCCTGACGAAAAGCTGCCAAACCCAGTTGCGTCCATCTGTCTGCCAGAGCCGCCACTTCCGGATCGGAAGGGATGCTCTCGTCAATAAGCTGTATAGTGGTGCTGATGGAGGGTTTTTGGCCAGGTTCATGAAAGTTCAAGGTCACAATGGCGAGTGAACGAACATTGGCATCGGCTTTTATAATTGGTGTAAATCCAGGCCCGCGCTGCAGTTGCCAGTTTTCATGTTCATGATCGCCCAGAACCAGGTCAACTTCTGGGATTGCGGTCACGAAATTCGCGTCCTGGGCCAGATTCAGATGGGTGAGGGCGATAATGGCATCAGTTTTTCCTTGCATACGGCCTATTTCTTCCTTGGCTGCTTCAATAGGATCACGGAAGCGAACCCAGGATTTGGGATTGGACGGTACCGTAACACCAAGCAGACCGATGCGAAGGGTGCGCTTGTCACTTGTTACCGGCACGATGGCAGATGGTACGGTACCAGGAAAAGGTTTGCCCTGGGCGTCGCTGACATTGGTGGCGATAACGCGGAATTGCGCCTGGTTGAGGTGGGCCCGGAAGCTTTCTTCAGACACATCGAATTCATGATTACCTAAGGTTGCCCAGTCAAGGCCAATGGCATTGAGGACATCAACCATTTGCCGCCCGGCCAGGGGCTGACCGTCAATCTTGGCGGTGCCCAGTGCAGATGGGGAAAGGTAATCGCCACCCAGGGTAACAAGCAGAGGCGACGCTTTCTGTTTCAAGCCGGCAATAACAGTGGCCACCCGGGCTGGGCCACCGTACTTGCCGCCTTCAATCGGTTGAATCTCGTAGATATCGTTCAGATGGGCTATGGTTAAGAAAACCGGTGCTTTTTCTGTCGTCGTGTTTTCAGCTGAGCCTGCCCAGGCTGTGCTCAGAGCCAGGCAAAGACAGAGGCTTGCCAGCAAGGTGCTTTTTACCAACATGAGATTTGTCTTCATGATCGGTTCCAATGTAGAAGTGTGATTGATGAGTAAAACGATTAACGACTTGTATTTTCGTTTGTATCTACACGTCTTGTCTGATGTTGTTTGTTGACAGACAGAGTTGACCAATCTATTTGTCCAGCCGTGCCTTGAGGTATACAGACTATGCCCATTGTTGCCCAACATGTACATGCCCAGGGGTTGTTACAAAAACGGGTTCAAGCTGCCCGCCGCCTGCTCTCACCATGTACCCTCTGTCCGCGCCAGTGCAGGGTTGACCGGCTGGCTGGAGAAAAGGGATTTTGCGCCACTGCCAGCCAGGCCTGCATTGCCAGCTATGGGCCGCATTTTGGCGAAGAATCACCTCTGGTTGGAAAAAACGGCTCGGGAACGATCTTTGTGGCAGGCTGCAACCTGGGTTGCTGTTTTTGCCAGAATAAGGATATCAGCAGGGATACGGATACTGCGCAGGCAGTGGATGCCAGGGATTTTGCCGCCATCATGCTTGAACTGCAGGCCAGGGGCTGCGCCAATATCAACGTGGTCACCCCTAGCCATGTTGCGCCGCAGCTGCTGGAGGCCCTGTTGGTGGCGGTTGAGGCTGGGCTTGATATTCCGCTGGTCTACAACTGTGGCGGCTATGAAAGCCTGGCCACCTTAGAGCTACTTGCAGGCTGTGTGGATATCTATATGCCGGATATGAAGTTCTGGTCAGCAGTGACAGCCCAGCGTTATGCCAATGCGTCGGATTATCCAGAGCGCATGCGCGAGGCTGTTATCTGCATGCACCAACAGGTGGGCGAATTGATGCTGGACGAGCAGGGCAGAGCGCGCTCCGGTCTCTTGGTGCGGCATCTGCTCATGCCGGATATGCTCGCAGAAACCAAGGAGATTTTGCGTTTTATTGCGGAGCAGATTTCGCCTTCTACCTATGTCAATATCATGGCCCAGTACCGCCCCTGCGGTGACAGCGCCGGATGTGCTGAATTGCAGCGCAGTATCGGTGCTCAGGAATATCGGGAAGCCCTTAACTTTGCCAAACAGATTGGCCTGAGTCGTTTGGACGAACCAGATATGGATCGTTTGTTTCGTTTACTGTTCAAATGAGTTTTGGTGCAGTACCTGTGGTTCAAGAAGCACCAAACCACATCATCCCACGCACTTGCCGTTCTTTTGTCGAATAATCCGGCAAACCCATCCTGCTCAGGCCTGTGCTGATGTTCCCTTGCGCCGCCGTTTGAGCCATTGCTGCAAGTCTTCCATGTAGAGATAGAAGACCGGGGTCACGTACAAGGTCAGGCTCTGGGAGAAGAGCAGGCCACCAACCACGGCCAGGCCCAGGGGCTGGCGTGATTCCGCCCCTGCGCCGTAGCCGAACGCGATCGGGATGGCAGCCATGAGCGCGGCCATGGTGGTCATCATGATCGGGCGGAAGCGGATAACGCAGGCCTGGTGGATGGCATCATGCACATTTTTGCCCTCCTCCTGGGCGCTCAGGGCAAAGTCGATCATCATGATGCCGTTTTTCTTCACCAGGCCAATCAGCATGATGATGCCGACAAAGGCGTAGATCGACAATTCAGTGCCAAAGAGCATCAGGGTGATGAGCGCGCCAAAACCGGCAAAGGGCAGGGCCGTGAGGATGGTGAAGGGGTGGATGAAGCTCTCGTAGAGGATGCCGAGCACGATATAGATGACCACGATCGCCAGGGCCAGAAGCCAGCCCATGCTTGCCTGGGAGGCCTGAAACTGCTGGGCATTGCCCTGGAAGGAGGCCTGCACTCCGGCGGGCAGTATTGAGTCGGTTATCTGCTGAAGACCCGCAAGCGCCTCGCCCAGCGCCGTGCCCTGCCGGACGTTAAACGACAAAGTCACCGAGGGCAACTGACCGGAGTGATTGATGGACTGCGGCCCCAGCCCCGGCTGCGCAGTGGCCACGGCCGCCAGCGGCACCAGCCTGCCTTGATCGGAGCGGAGGTGGATATAGTCAAGGGCGGAGGCATCCTGTTGAAACTGCTCCTGGTATTCGAGGATAACGCTGTACTGGTCGTTTGAGCCGAAGATGGTGGAGATTTCGCGATCCCCGAAGGCACTGTAGAGGGCATCCTGGATGCGCTCGGGCGAGATGCCGAGCAAGAGGGCCCGGTTGCGGTCAATATGCAGCTGGAGTTCGGGGTTTTCCATCTGCAGGTCGCTGGACACATCGGTCAGGCCTGGCGCGTCCTGCATGGCCCGCTCAAGTGTTCTGGCCGTGGCGTACAACTGGCCGGTGTCAATGCCTTGCAGGGTAAGCTGGTAGAGGCTGCGCGAGCGGCGGCCGCCGATATTAATTGGCAGCGGGTTGACCAGCATAGCGCGGATACCGGGTATCGAGTTGAGCTTGGGTCGCAAATCCTGAATCACCTCGTCAGCAGACAGTTCACGCTCGGTTTTGGGCTTGAGCACGATCATCATCATGGCCGAGGTGCTGACATTGACCATGAAGCGGTCCACATTGGGGTTCTCCTGGGCAATAGCGCCCATCTCCATCATCCGTTCAACCAGGGAAGACCAGGACACCCCCTGGGCGGTCTGGGTCGAGACCATGATGAAGTCGCGGTCTTCAGACGGAATAAAGCCCTTGGGCACCGCCTTGAACAGCCAGGCCGTGGCCAAGAGGATCAGCAGGGAAAAAACCAGGACGCTCAGGCGGTAGCGCAGCACCACCAGGAGGCTGCGGCCATACAGGTTGGCCAGCCATTGGTAGCCAGCCTCGCTGGCCCGGTAGAGCCGGCCATGTTGTTGAGGGCGCAGCTCGCGCAGATAGCGGCTGCAGAGCATGGGCACGAGCGTCAGGCTGATGACCCCGCTCACCAGCACCGCCGCGCCGATGGTCACGGAAAACTCGCGGAACAGACGGCCCATCAGGCCGGTGAGAAAGAGCAGGGGGATGAAAATGGCCACCAAAGACAGGGTCATGGAGAGAATGGTAAAGCCAACCTCGCGCGCGCCATCCCTGGCAGCCTGCATCCGGCTCTTGCCCATCTCCAGGTGGCGGACAATGTTTTCCAGCACTACGATGGAGTCGTCAACCACAAAGCCCACGGACAGGGTCAGGGCCATAAGCGACATGGTGTTGAGGCTGTAGCCGAGCAGGTACATGACCGTAAAGGTGCCGATCAGCGACATGGGAAGCGACAGGCTGGGGATGACCGTGGCGCTCAGGTTGCGGATAAAGAGGAAGATCACCAGCACTACCAGCGCAAGCGTCAGCAGCAGGGTGAACTGGATGTCTTGGACTGAATCCTTGATCGGCTGGCTGGCGTCGCGCAATAGCCGCAGTTTGATCGCCGCAGGCAGGCTGCTGGTGAATTCGGGCAAGAGCTGCTTGACCGCGTCAGCCACCTCGATGGTGTTCGCGCCGGGCTGCTTTTCCACGGCCAGGATGATTGCCCGGGCCTGTTCGCCATCGGCAAAGAACCAGGCCCCGGACTGGTCATTCTCCACGCTGTCAATCACCTGGGCCACCTCGGCCAGGCGGATGGGGCGGCTGTCCCGCACTGCCACCACCACCTCGCGGTACTGTGCCGCAGCTTCGAGTTCGCCATCGGCCTGCAGGGTCATGGTCTTATGGGGGCCGATAAGCCTGCCCATGGGCCGGTTGGCGTTCTGGCTGCTGACCGCGCGGGCCACCTGATCGGCATCAAGATCAAAGGCAAGCAATGCCTGCGGGTCGAGCTGGATGCGCACTGCATAGCGCTGTGTGCCCCGCAGGGTAACCTGGGAAACACCGTTAATCATGGACAGCCGCTGGCTCATGGTCTGGCCGTGCTGGTCAAGCAAAGACAGCGGCAGGGTGGGGCTGCTGAGGGCTATGTAGATGATCGGGTCAGCCGCCGGGTTGGTCTTGCGGAAGGTGGGCGGCGAGGGCATGGCGTCGGGCAGGCGTCGGGCAGACAGTGAAATGGCGGTTTGCACGTCTTGCGCGGCAGCGTCGATGTCGCGCTCAAGGGTAAATTGCAGGGTGATCTGGGTGGAGCCGGTGGAACTCACCGAACTCATTGAATCAATACCTGCAATGGTGGCAAACTGCTTTTCCAGCACCGTGGCCACGGTAGAAGCCATGGTTTCGGCGCTGGCGCCGGGCAGGGAGGCGCTGACAAAAATGGTCGGGAAATCAACATTGGGCAGATCGCTGACCGCGAGCTGCCGGTAGCCGATCAGGCCGAAGAGGAGGATGCTCGCCATCACCAGCACGGTCATGACTGGCCGGCGAATGAACAGTTCAGAAAAGTTGATCATGGCCTGGCTGGCCCCTTGGCCTTGGCCTCCGGGCTGGATTCCTTGCCCGGCCTCTTGGTCCCAACCGTCCGTCCGCGCTCCTGCACGCGCGCGCCATCGGCCAGTTGCAACTGGCCGTCAATCACCACCCGCTCGCCCTCGGCAAGATTTTTCTCAATCACGGCCTCGCCAGCCACGTTCAGGTTAACGGTTACGGGCCGCAGGGCCACAGTGTTCTCTTTATTGACCACGTAGAGGTAGCTGCCCTCCTGTCCGGTCTGCACCGCCTGGGCTGGAATGGTGATACGATCCGGCAGATCCTTGATCCGCAGGCGCACATCGACCATCTGGCCGGGCCAGAGCGAAGCGCCATCCCTGTTAAAGGTGGCCTTGAGACGGATGACCCCGGTGCTTGGATCAACACTGTTGTCAACGAAGCTGAGCATTCCGGATACCGGCTCTGCACCAGGGGGAGTGGCTGTTACCTGCAACTGGCCCAGGGCCTGCTGGGCCATGATCTCGCTGAGATGACGGCCGGGTACGGTAATAGCAACTTCCAGGGGCTGCATCCGGCGCACAGTGACCAGGGGAGCAGCGCTATTGGCCATGATCAGGTTACCCTGGTGGATCTGAATTTCACCCGCGCGGCCCTCCATGGGCGAACGGATCAGGCAATAGTCAAGCTCCAGGCGGGCCGTGTCAACCGCTGCCTGGGCTTCCTTGATGGCAGCAGCGAGCGTCGCTGCCCGGGTAATGGTCTGATCAGCCTGCTCAGCTGAAACCAGGCCTCTTTTCGCTGCCCTGGTGTAGCGCTCCTCTTCGCGGCGGGCATTGTTGAGCTCCGCTCGGTTCTTATCCAGAACGGCCTCGGCCTTGGCTAAGGCTGCAGCAAAAGGGCGGGTATCGATAGTAAAGAGGAGTTCGCCAGCCTTGACGGTCTCGCCTTCGCTAAAATGCACGCTTTTCAGGGTGCCAGTCACTTGCGAGCGGATTTCCACCGTGGCCTGGGCCTCGACATGACCTGTGGCAGTCAATTCAACAGGCACGGTTTTTTTTGTAGCCAGGGCAGTGCTCACCGGCACTTCCGGCCGCTTGCGCTGGCCCTGCTGCCCCTTGTTTTTGTTACTGCCAGCATGGTCACCGGAGCAGGCAACCAGCAGAAGCAGCAAAAACACAAGAATGGTGCTGGCGGCCAGGTTGCCGTAGCGGGAGAACAAGGAAGAAAAACCCATGGTAATGTCTCAAATTTGGGGGATGATTGGAGGCGAATTGGCAACTGCGGTTGCATCGGGCACGCTGAGCAGGAATGCACGAAGCACAGGGAATGCGCCTGTCTTCATTTTGGTCTTGCCGGGAAAACGCATGATCAAGGTCGTCTCGGCGAAGCCGAACCACAGGGGAAACGGCTCGCCCCACTTCAATCTTGAAGGCAACAAAATACTTGGAAACCGGTCAAATGGGAATGATTATCCAATCCCTTGCTATGAATAAGAAAAATTGACCCACCAGCCCGTTCAGGTTATTATCTGCGCCCCACGTCTGCAGGAAATTTCTAAAGGCATTTAAGCCAGCCTATGGCCCACATGCAATGGCCGCAGGGAACATGACTGCCGTAGCAATCATGCATGCCCAGGAGGTTGTCATTGACCAAATCGGCACAGGGGGCAGAGGTGCAACTCCAGCAGGGAGCGTAATCACGCTTCCCAGCCTCAGCCCGGAATGCGGCAGCAGTTTCTTTCTGCCAGATAGTTTCAAGCGGCTCTTCTGTAATGGAACCCAGAACACGCGCTTCCACCTGAATTGCACCATTGTTGACCTGTCCTGGGCAGGTATGCCATAAAAAATGGCAGGGCATGACCTTGCCCTTCGTATCGATGAAAATAGCCTCGTCCTCTATGAATGAACAACTCCGCTGGCCATTGGCCTGGGCATGGAGCGGCGGCAGGAAGAGATCGATGCCGCCTTGCTGTGCCGACTGCTGGGCCTGGTGAAAACAGGCCTCCACTTCCTCCACGTCCTGATCGCTTTGCGCCACCAGATTAGCAAAATGGTAGTCAATGTTCTTCTCCCTCGCCTCCTGCCACATGGCCTCACCAAGTTGTACAAGAAGCCGTTCTGCCGGATTTTTGTAAAACTTGCGTTGGGCAGCCGGTAAATCGGCTAACTGAAGCCCCTGCGCCTGGGCTGCGGCCGCCCATTTTGCAAAAAGTTCAGTTGCCTCATAACTGTTCGGATTAAAAAGGCTTTGCTCTGCCAGGGAGCCATCATAGGAAAAGAGGTGGCTGGCAATGATGAAGTCGATCTGATGCGCGCCAGCCCAGGCAACCAAGCCCTGCAACTGGTGCAGTGTTTTCCTTTGCAGAACCACCTCAATGCCAAGGCGAACAGGTTTTTGCAGCATTTCTCGTGCCTGCAGCAAATGGGCAAGGGCCCGCTTCACAGCTGTGAATTGATGCCCCTTCTGCGAGCCATTCGGGCCATTCCCGGCATCGCCTGCGTCCAGGTTGTCCAGTGACAGGCAGACCGTATCCAGCCCGGCCTCAATCAAACCCAGGGCGCGGGCCTGATTGAACAGGAGCCCATTGCTCTGGAAGCCGATCCGTCCATCAGCAGGCATGACTGCCCGGGCGATGGCTATGATTTCTTCCAGATCAGGATGGAGCAGGGGTTCACCTATCCCATTGAGCACCAGAAATTCAGTGTGCGCAAGCGAAGGGGCCAGCTTTTTGAACAGCGCCAGCGGCAAATCGCCTTCTTCAATGCAGCTTCCCTCGGAGAATTTCAAACACATGGGGCACTGCAAGTTGCACCGTGTTGTCAGCTCAACATAGACTTTTTTGGGATACAGGGAATGCATGGTGAATCGGGCTTGGAGGTTATGCTGAATCAGCCTCAGACACCTGTTTGAGGGCTGCATGATTGCGGAGACAGTATACCCGATCAGAACACATTTCTTCGCATGAAGAGAACACAGCTACCTCGTGCAACTCAAGGAGCGTTTTGATAAGCCGACAGTATCAAGCAAAATCGTTTTTTCATCATCCGAGAAAGAATTTCAATCCAATCTTGTCAAGGAAAAAATCTCCATAAATAATCTTCCTTACTATAACATCTTGTTATTTAAGGGTTTATTCTAAATCTTAAATATGAATAAATTATTGACTTTGCGTTTCTGTTATGATATTTATTAATAAATGGAACATCGTAGTTTGTTTCGGAACAAGAGGCGGTTGCTTTTCGCAATGCCTTGAGGACAGAAGCAAGGCTCTCGACCCTGGAAGTACAGCAAGAGTTATTGTGATCAAATGCACCTAAGCGCGCATTTTTTCATATAAGTAGAACACAAAGCGTGGAAGAGGTGCGTTAACCTGGCCATCCAAACATAGATTTGGCGTGATGGCTGATGATGTTCAAAATTTCTTGCAAGGAGTCTGGTATGGCAGAGGTCGGGAAAATCAGTTTTGATGAAGCCCCATTTTCGTCCGTGCACAGGAAAATACGTGCCGGGTCATTCATGGGCATGGTCTGTGATGGCTATATCATCGGAATAGTTGGTATTGCCTTGAGCTACGCTGCAGAACCCCTCGGGCTCACCAGCTTTTGGATGGGACTAATCGGGGCAGGCGCTCTTCTTGGAATTTTCTTTGGCAGTCTCTTTGCTGGCCCCATTGCAGACCGTATAGGCAGAAAACCGTTATTTTTAACGGTTATGTTTGTCTCGGTTCTCTTGTCCCTTGCCCAGTTTTTTATTTCTGACCCAGCGATTCTTGCTTTGCTGCGCTTTTTGTTGGGTATGACGATCGGCTGGGACTATGCAGTTGGCATTTCACTATTGAGCGAATGGGCGCCTAAGTCCACCCGCGACAAAGTGATGAGTTGGCTTTTAGTCTATTGGACGATTGGCTATGTCCTGTCTTACATAGGTGGATTTGTCCTGAACTGGCTTGGCATTGAAGACTGGAGATTGATTCTTGTCACTTCAGCGGTGCCTGGACTTATTACATTGATTATCCGGCTTGGTTCTCCGGAATCTCCTGCCTGGCTGGCACGTAAAGGTCGCACTCAAGAGGCGCTAGCCATTATCCACAAACATCTCGGCACCCGCTATAGCCTTCCTCAAGCTGATGCCGAAGTCCCTTCAGCCTCCTGGTTCAGGCTGTTCAGCAAGGAATTGCGCTACAACACCTTCGTGTCCGGCGTCTTTTTTGCCTGCCAGGTATTGCCTTTTTTCGCCATCACTATCTTTCTCCCGATGGTGCTCACTGCCCTCAACATTGAAAACCCACATGCCTCGGGTGTTATGTATAACGTCGTCACCATGGTTGGCGTGCTTTTTGGTACCTGGCTCATTGATAAGGTATCACGCCGCGCCTATCTGCTTGGGACCTTCTATGGAGCTGCAGTCATCCTGACCGTCATGACACTGTGGCACAACATGCCGGGTGCAATTGCTCTGGTTTTTCTGGCTGGCTTTTCTCTTGTTTTGGCGATGTCGATTGTTCTTGAATTTCTGTATCCACCCGAGCTGTTTCCTACGGAGCTGAGAGCCTCAGGTGTCGGCTTGACTGTGGCAATCAGCCGCTTTGGAGCAGCAGGTGGAACCTTCCTCCTGCCTATCATCAATGAGCATTTCGGTGTGTATGCTTCCCTGGGTATGTGCATTGCCGCCCTCCTGTTTGGCGGCATTGTGTGCCACATTTGGGCACCTGAGACCTCAGAAAAATTCAGGGGTGATACCCCGATGATGGGCGGCGTGCCTGTACCCAAAGCTGCCCTTGGAAAATAACACCTTCAAAGGTACGACAAGCTCGTTCGTGAGTGCTTTGCTCTCTTTATTTAACGGCCCGTTGTAACGTGGTCCGGAATAAAATCTACCAAGGAGTGCTGCCATGCGTGAAGTCAAATTTTTTCCTGCAGAACTAGGCCTTTCCGGTTGGTTGGAAACATCCTCGTACAAGACCCATAAATTTAACCAGACAGAAGAAATTCTAGATCGGTATGACTATGTGGTAGTTGGCTGTGGTTACGGTGGTTATGCCGCTGCTCTGCGTTTTGCCGAACTGAACCCTGCTGCCAAGGTGGCAATTTTTGAGGCAATCCGCATCGGCAATAATGATAGTGGTAAAAATGCTGGTTTTCTGATCGATGTACCCCATGCGTTTGGAAGTGATGACTCCACCCTTGAAGATAAAAAGTGGTGCGTGCAGTTGAACGTCGCCACCTTGAACAAAATGCGCAAGATCATCAAGGATCATGAGTTGCCGGTGGATTGGGATGATTGCGGCAAATACCTCGCCGCCTACGAGCCGAGCGCCTACAAGTATCTTGACCATGAGGCCAAGGATCTTGATGATGTGGGTGTTCCTTACAGCTATGTGGAGCATGAAGAGCTGACGCAAAAGCTGGGTACCAGGTATTACAAAAAAGCCCTGTTCAACCCTGGTACCGCAATGGTCAATCCTGCTGACGTTCTGCGCGGCATGTGTACTGTTCTGCCAGAAAATGTGCATGTTTTTGAAGATACACCCGTTTTGCGGATTGAAGACGGCACAGAACCATTGGTCATATTGACCAATGGTCGGCGTGTACGCTGCAAGGCTGTGGTTGTCACTGCCGGACCCTTTCTTGAGGAATTTGATCTCTCGAAGCACCAGTTTTGTCCGGTTATTTCATTCGCCGGCCTTTCGCGTCAGCTTGATGAGCGAGAGATGACGTACTTCAAGGATGTTCACCCCTGGGGCGTTACCGCAGCCCATTCTGGCGGCACCACTGTCCGTTTCACGCGCGACAACAGGCTCCTGGTACGAAACGGACTTAAATACGCCACGTATTTTACCTGTTCGCCAGAACGCATCCGCAGATCAAGAAAGATGCTGCGCAAGGCGTTTAACAATCGTTTCCCGAACCATAAGCATGTCAATTTTGAGTACGTATGGGCTGGCATGATTCATCTCACCATGAATTCCAAGCCTGTGTTTGGCCGTCGCGGCAATATTTTCTACTCAGGCGTTGGCGAGGGCGCTGGTGTGGCAAAATCGTTCACTATGGGGACTTACCACGCCGAATGGGCGAATGGCATTGACAGCGATGTGCTTGAATACTTGAAGAATGATAAAAAGCCCAGTTGGCTGCCCCCCTCTAAGCTCCTGACAACCCTCGGCGCGGAGACCCGCCTCATCTGGGAAACCGTTACTGCCAAGGGCGAGATCTAAGGTTTCCTGACCCTGTTCATTTCCCCTTTCCTGGCTCAGCAGTATAAACGTGGTGTTATGGAAGGGGAAACAGGGCTTTTTATGCGGAATGCTATCCTGCCTGCCGGAATCAACATGGTGGCGCTTTCAAGGGCCGCCGGACAGTTTCTAACCTTGTAAGGAATCGAAATGAAAGAAACGCTCTTTTTGAAAAACACGGAAACATTCGCCGAAAGCATGATTCGTTGCGGCGTAAGTTGCCATTTTGCCTACCCCATTACCCCGGCAACCGATGTGATGAAGTACAGCTCGGTTAAGTTGCCGCAGTTTGGCGGCAAGATGGTGCAAATGGAAAGCGAATTGGCGGTGTCCAATGCTTTAGCTGGCTATGCCTGTACCGGCAAACTCGGTGCTGCGTCCACCTCTGGCCCCGGCATGACCCTGATGCAGGAAGCCATCGGCTTCATGGCTGCTGCCGAACTGCCCTGCATTCTGCTTGACGCCATGCGCGTGGGCCCAGGCGACGGCGATATCATAGGTGCACAAAGCACATATTACCAGGCCACACGGGGCGGCGGCCACGGTGATTACCGAGTCATCGTTCTTGCTCCGTCCTCAGGGCAGGAAATAGCTGACCTCATGCCCATAGGCATCAAGCTGACCTATCAGTACCGCAACCCGGTGCTCTTTGTGGTTGACGGGGTCACCTGTCAGATGACCGAATCAACCACCTTTGACGCCTTTCACGATTACAGCGCTGATTTCGACACCTCTGGCTGGGCCTACACCGGTACCAAGGATCACCCCAAACG
>JAAYIE010000057.1 GCA_012744275.1 Desulfobulbaceae bacterium | reverse complement strand
GCTTGAAGCAGCACGCCAGCCAGTAAAGCCCAAGGTTATCCCTTTCAAACGTGCGGCCAATAGCAAGGAGTAGCACTAGAATTCAGGGCGATAGGGTAGCTCCCGAAAAGCGGTTCCCTTGCCGCCTGCGTCCTGAACTTCCACGCCAAGGGATCACAATTTTCTTTAGGGAGAAAGACCGATGCAGGAACATGCAGGCGATGAAAAATTTGAAAGCCTCACCCTTGCCCTTGAGGGCTTGTTCGACAAAGAGTGGGAGGAACTGCCAGAGGCCTTGCAGCAGCGGGTTAAGGTGGATTTTTTCCCGTTAACATGGGGAATGCTTGCACCTGATCAACGCCATGAATTGGCTCTTCAAAGGGATTACCAGAACGATCCAGCCACTAGGCCGGAGCGAGAGTATTGGTACAACCACTTTGCACGCATACGCGAGTTGAAGGAAGAATTGGCAAAATGGGAAGCTATAGATACTCCAACTGCCACAGATCTTGCAAAAAAGGAGACACGCTGCAAAGAGTTGAGGCAAAAAATTGAACGACTGGAAGCAGAGCGAGATAAACCCGCTTCTACCGCCACACAAGACCAGAGGACAAGGCCTGCGGCCAACCAGCAGCCAGCCAAAAGCGGGAGACGTAAAAGCCAGCTGCGCCTTGGAGTAGAGGCTTTTTGGCAAATAAAGCTTCGGGAGGGGCAGATTGACATACTTCAGCCTGGTGCTATCGACATATTTATGAGTCAGCTCCGAAGAGAGTTCAACAATTACGACGAAATTGCAGAGCACATCGTAAATATAAAAACAGTTGGTGGCGTCATGCGAGTTTATGTTCAAGACCCTCCAGACGACGACCCTAAAGTCAAAAAGAAGAACGAAAAGCCAGATGGTTGCACCAAGACAGCTGTATCCAAAATCTTAAGTGACCTGCGCAAGAAGTTCCCTCTAGAATAGACTTTTCCCTAAAATTCCCCGCGTTTTTTATGTCGCAAACATGGGGTTTACGACAAATCCTGTCGGCAACCCCCGGTTTCCGAAATCTCTTACTGTAGCTTATACCACTCAACAATTAGTTCGCGCTTAACAATTATTGAGAGGTTTAGCATGCAAAAAAACGACCTGATTTCGCCCAAAGAGGCCGCAGAGTACCTCTGCACAACCGTGGCAAGCCTTGCAACATGGAGGTGTACCCGGCGGCACGCACTTCCGTATGTAAAGCTCGGTCGAGCCGTGCGCTATCGACGTTCTGACCTGGAAAAATTTATCACTGACCGGGTGGTGGATGGCCGATGAGTACGAAAAGAAAAGCGGCCTCCCCCATCAAGGTTGGCAACCAAGGGAAAACCGCTTCTGAAACTTGCCAAAATGATACTCAAAAAATCACCAACCGTCAACGGGTTAAGCGTTTTGTGGTTTGGCTCGCCGTCCACGGGCTTGTTCCGCCCACCGCGGCGGTGTGGATCATTTCAAGGGGGGGGTTTACTCATGATTGAGTTTTCACGGGCAATTGGGTCCTCCGGGTTGACCCCACCCCAAGAAATAGAGCCAGGTAAGTTTCATCGTTTCCCTGGCATTGGAAAACGCAACGGCAATACCGCTGGCTGGTGCAAGCTGTTCCCTGATGGCCAGGGTGGCGTCTATGGCGATTACTCCATTGGCCTTTCAGAATCATGGCAGGTCGAACGTGAGCAGCCGATAACCAAAGAAGAGCGTGCAGCTTTCCTGCGACAGGTTGAAGAGTCCAGGCTGCAGGCTGAAGATCAGCGCCAACAGGAATTACAGGCGGCAGCGGTAAGGGCCAAGGAGATATTGGCCGGGGCAACTGGCGACCCTGCCGGGCACCGTTACGCCAGAATAAAGAAAGTCTCTCTTGGTTCACTGGTAAGGCGTGGGGCTTGGGAGCAGAATGGTTGGGCAGATGCACTGCTTGCACCAATGTATGATGAGCACGGCCAAGTCGTTTCTGTGCAGGCGATTGATACAGGTGGTTCAAAAAGATTCCTCGCTGGCGGTCAGAAAAAAGGATGCTTCCACCCTCTTGGAAAATTCCGAGGGACTAAAGGCCGTGTCCTGATTGGCGAGGGGCTGGCAACGGTGGCGGCGGCAGTATCCGCAACAGGTTTGCCTGGGGTGGTTGCATTCGACGCGGGAAACCTTCTCCCTGTAGCTGAGGTTGTCCGAAAATTGGCACCTGATGCGGAAATCATATTTCTTGCAGACAACGACTTTGAGGAGGGTACGGATCAAAACCCCGGAGTTGAGGCTGTTTCCCGTGCGGTATCGGTTGTTGGGGGACTGGTAGCCATTCCTGACCTTGGTGGCAGAAAATGTGACTGGTGGGACGTATGGAGCGAGCAGGGCCCCGAGGCGGTACGGACAGCAATCGAAAAGGCGGCAGATTGGTCAAAAAACGAAAGCACGCCCTTTGCCCGTGAGGAGAGACAAGGACGGCCCCACTGCGAACCTGCCCCCTTGCCACTGCCAGAACTGCCAGCGGTTGAGCCTTTTATGCCTGAACTGCTGCCAGACAATCTTGCCCCATGGGTAAAGGATATTGCGGAAAGGATGCAGTGCCCTATGGATTTTGTTGCAGTTGGAGCAATGGTCAATCTTGCTGCGGTGATCGGGCGCAAGGTTGGTATTCGCCCGAAAGATAAGGATAACTGGACGGAGGTACCCAATCTGTGGGGCTTGATAGTGGCGCGGCCTGGCGAATTGAAGACGCCAGCCCTTGAAGCCACTAGCGGGCCACTTAAAAAGCTGGAGGCTGAAGCGCTGGTACGATTTGACCAAGACGCGAGAATGGCAGCCGCAGCCAGTGTGGCAGCTAAGTTGCGTTTTGAGGCACAGGAAAAGGAAGCCCGCAAACTCTTGATCGAAGACGTTAGCGCAGATGTAATGGATTTACTGATTAAGGAAGAGATCAACGAACCAGTATTGCGTAGATATAAGACGAACGACACCACCGCTGCCAGTTTGGGCGAGTTGATGCGGCAGAACCCCAACGGACTACTGGTCTTCCGTGACGAAATAGTATCCCTGCTACGGGTGTTAGACCGTGAAGACAACGCCGACCAGCGTGGCCTTTTTCTGGAAGCCTGGGGCGGTAACTCAAGCTACACACTGGACCGGATTGGGCGCGGCCTGCATCTGCACATAGAGGCTTGCTGTGTATCGCTTCTGGGCGGCACGCAACCGGCAAAACTGGCCGGATATATCAACCAGGCATTGGCGGGCGGACCAACTGACGACGGACTGATCCAGCGTTTTGGCCTATTGGTATGGCCGGACACAAAAGCAGAATGGAAAAACATAGACCGCTACCCTGACACGCAGGCAAAGAACAGGGCATATGAAGTATTCGATCGGCTGGACAAGCTTAACCCGTCCGATATTGGAGCAGAGCAAGACACAGATTTTGACGGCAACCCTGCGGGCATTCCCTACTTGAGGTTTAACCAGCCTGCGCTGGTGTTGTTCAACGAATGGCGCGCTGAGCTTGAGAAAAAGTTGCGTGCAGAAGAACTGCACCCGGCGCTTGAATCGCACTTTGCAAAATACCGGAAACTTGTTCCTGCCCTGGCGTTGATTATCCACCTGGCCGATGGTGGCACCGGGCCAGTGAGTGAAGGCGCAACCCTGAAAGCCCTGGCGTGGGCAGAGTATCTTGGTAGCCATGCCAAACGTTGCTATAGCGCGGTAACACAGAAAGATGTTCAAGCCGCCAAGGCAATCAAGCGGCGCATCAAAAAAGGTGATCTGGCAACCCCGTTTAGCATCCGCGACGTCTGGCGGCCAGGATGGGCCGGGCTTGATCGTGACGCGGCAATTGGGGGCATCTCACTGCTGGTGGACTACGGGCACCTGAGCACTGAGGTGCTGGCCGATACCGGCGGACGCCCGGCCACAAGATACCACCCAGCCGAGGCTGCAGGATGAGTTACCTGGAGCGATTGAAAAACTCAAAAACGCCTACTGTCGAAGCTGCCAAAGCTGTCAAAAGGGGTTTTGGCAGTAATGACAGTAGCGATGTATGCCGTATTTCTGGAATTGATACCCCTTTTGGCAGTAATGAAAGTAGCGATGTATGCCGTATTTTGCCTGCCTGGTGCTCTACTGATTGCCAGCATCTTGACCTGGCGGAACTGCCGGGCGGGCAGCAAGCCTGTATACCCGGTTGCTTCCGGGAGGATGGCGGGGGCGGTTGGGTATGGTCGAGGCTGGACAAGATGAATGGCTGCCCTATTATCCGGTTGCAGTTGCCGCGCCTACCCGCCTGGTGCAGCAGGCAGTGTCCGTACTACCATGCAAACCTAAGTGGTGCCCAACTGGTTGAGCGCTGTCACTGGCAGGACAAGACAGGTCGCCATTGGGTGCGGCTGCGGATCGAACAGTTGCGACGTTGCCCGGCGAAGACAGAGAAAAGCAACAGGATCAAGAATTGAAGGAGCAAGAGCAATGGTATCGGCGATACCCAAGAACTTGAAAAAACTTGAAACCTTACAAAACCAAAGGTTCAAGTTAAAACCTTACTCGACTTCCGAATTGACAAAGACACTGCTCTATGGCTATCCTTTCAGTAGCTGTGAAGCCTTCAACTCTTTATCATGGTGTGCCTGACGGCGATCAGGGCGGGCAAATGGAGCCGCATCTGACAAGTTGGAGGCAGCAGCTTTTGTAAACGGATGAGGAATCGTCCGTGAAAGGCTCGCACCCCGGGCTTCTGACCTGGGTAAAAGGCGGGCCTTTTGTTTTGCAGGGTTGAAACCCCGTGGCCGCAGAATCACGGGCGTGCCCTATTCATTCACGGCCTATTCTCCTTGAGCCATTCACGCAGAGCGTTGTCCATGCGGGTCTGCCATCCTGGTCCGGTAGCCTTGAAGGCATCAAGTACATCAGGAGACAGGCGGATACTGACAGGCTGCTTAGGTGATGCCGAAACCGGGCGGCCACGCTTCGGTAAAACCGCGACCAAAGCTTCGGGCAGCACTTGACCAGCGGGCTTGAATGCGCTGAAATCTTCTTTGGTAAGTTCACGAACCTCACCGTTTGAATCAGTCAAGGGCGATTGCTTTGCCATATCGTTTTGCCTCCCTGCTGTTTGCCTTGCGAAAACTGATAATCCGCACCCCTCCGGGTATATGGGTGAAGCAGATCACGTGCAATCTGTTATCCAGATAACCGACACCAACAAAACGGCGTTCGGGGTACAGGTTTCTATCGTCTTCGGCGAATACCGCCCCAGCCCAATCAAAGTCAATAGCCCGGTCAAAGGGAAGACCACGTGTTTGCCTGTTGTGCTCTGATTTGATAGGGTCGAACTCAATCTCCATACAATTATTGTATATACATCAAATGGCTGTGTCAACGATGCCGCCTACAGCTTCACCGATAAAAGGGAGCAGGCCGAGCCACCCTTTGTCTTTTCGGTTGAGATGATCCAACTCAAAGGCTGTGATGCCGTCTTTAGGGATTGGTTGCAGGTAAAGTTGCAGGCGGTAACCCAAAAAAGGTGGCGGGCAAATGTGTGATTATCTCACATTAAGAAAACTGGCGCCTGAGTTGGAGCGAAGGCAGCGGTGCGAGCTGGCCCAAACAAAGCTTGTATCAGGTGACCACAAAGGGGGTAGCGTTTTGCGCCCCCCCCAGCCGTGGGATGGGCAGGGCTAAGAAAAGCTTAGTGCGTCAGGGAAACGCAAAGGTAGTAACCTTTAGTTACTCCCCTGAGCGAGACTGCATACACAACATATAGACATTAAAATATATTCATATACTACATGTAGTACTTGTGCGTTTTGGGTTAATGCACCGGCGCTGACGGTGGGACGTGAGTACGCAGCAAATTGGTACGCGCTGAAGTACGCAGCAAATGATGGGTTCCTCCAGGAGTGCCCACATGCGACACACCCTTTTCCTCAATTTGAGGGAAAGCCCAAAACACGGCACTGCGCCGCCAAAGAAGGATCCAACCGGCTGAGAATTCAGCTCATTAACCCAGCTCAGAATTGAGCCCAGCGAAGATGTTGAAAAAAGTTAAGGTCTGCTGACCATGGCCCCGGCGGAATTACCGAATGGCGCTGGCGTAACATCTGCGCTTGAGGCCGCCAATCCTGGGCTGAATATCCGGTTGAACGAGGTGGGAGCAGCGGAGCAGGATGCCTGAATCCCCCCTGGAGGCAACAGGCATTTCAAAGGCAGTTATGCATGGCTGGTAGTTGCTGCTTTTTTACGCAGAACATAGCCCATACATAGCCCAAAAGAAAAAGGACTTACAACGATGAGTCGTAAGTCCTTGTTTTACTGGCGCGCCTGGAGAGATTCGAACTCCCGACCTACGGATTCGTAGTCCGGCGCTCTATCCAGCTGAGCTACAGGCGCAAACTGTATCTTGGGTTATCTACCACATCCAGCTTGGCAGATCAAAGGATTTCTGCACGACACCGCAATTCTGTCAGGGCAGTGAAACTGATTCTGCTGCTGTCTGCGGCCAATGCCATGGTTAAAATCAGGCGTCCTGCTTCTGTTTTTGCATATTGTCGTAGAGGGCGACAAAGTTGATGGGCTCCATCAGGAAAGGCATAAACCCGCCATCCAGGGAGAGCTGACTGATAATCTGCCGGGTAAAGGGGAAGAGCATAAGCGGACAGTCAACCGCCAGCACGCGACTCATGTGCTCTTCTGGAATATTGCGTAGAAGAAAAACAGCCGCATGCTCAATCTCAATGATGAACATAACCGCATCTTCATTGGCCTTGTCCAAAACCTTGGCGGTGATGGCCAGGGAAACCTCATAGTTGCCCTCGGCGACCATCTCGTTTTTCAACTTCAGGTCAAAATCGACCTTGGGATCCTGCTTCTGGGCAAGAAATACCTTGGGCGCATGCGGTGACTCAAAGGACAAGTCCTTGATGTACATTTTTTGCATGCGAAAAACCGGTTGTTCAGTCTGCTGCTCGCTCTGGTCTAACATTATGACTCCTTGAATGAAAATGGGTGCGATGCACTAGACATCAGGCGTCAGGCATCGGCAAAGGCGTGTCCGGCATGGTAGCAGGGAAACGCCGTGAAAAAAATGAAAAAGCTCAATTGCCATTGAGTAGCTGCTTCAAAAAACGGCCGGTGTAGGATTGTTCGCAAGCAGCGATTTCCTCGGGGGTGCCGGTGGCAATGACCTGACCGCCCGCATCCCCCCCTTCCGGGCCGATATCGACAACATAGTCTGCTGTTTTGATGACATCAAGATTATGTTCAATCACCACCACGGTGTTGCCGGTATCCACCAGGCGGGCCAGCACTTCTAACAGATGCTGGATATCGGCCGGATGCAAACCGGTGGTGGGTTCATCAAGAATATACAGGGTTTTGCCGGTGGAACGACGGCTCAGCTCCTTGGCCAGCTTCACCCGTTGGGCCTCTCCGCCGGAAAGGGTGACTGAAGACTGACCCAGGCGCAGATAACCCAAGCCTACATCCACAATGGTTTGTAACCGATTTTTGATGCTGGGCACGTTCTGGAAAAACTCCAGTGCCTCCTCCACGGTCATGTTTAAGATTTCCGATATATTCCTGTCTTTGTAGCGGATATCCAGAGTTTCCTCGTTGTAGCGTCTGCCCCGGCAACGCTCGCAGGCCACATAAACATCCGGCAAAAAATGCATAGTAATGCGCAACACCCCATCACCCTCGCAGGTCTCGCAGCGTCCACCCTTAATGTTAAAACTGAAACGGCCCGGCTTGTAGCCCCGGGCCCTGGCTTCGGGCAGTCGGGCCATCATTTCGCGAATTGGGGTCATTACTCCGGTATAGGTGGCCGGATTGGAGCGTGGCGTTCTGCCAATGGGACTTTGGTCGATATCAATCACCTTATCGAGCTGCTCCTGACCGAAAAGAAGTGGTTGCCCCTTCAAAAAACCCTGCTTGTCGTTAAAATAACGCTGCGCCTCTTTCAATAGGGTTTCCATGACGAGCGAACTTTTACCCGAGCCAGACACCCCGGTAACACAAGTCATCACTCCCAAGGGGAAAGGCACGGTAAGGTTTTTGAGATTGTTCACATGTGCGCCCCGTAGTTCAATCCACTTGTTCTTCCCCTTTCGCACCGGGCGGCGCTGGCGCGGCACTTCTATTTTCAGCCGACCGGAAAGATAGCCGCCGGTAAGTGAATTTTCACAGTCCAAAAGGCCCGGCACCGGTCCGGAATAAAGGATTTGACCGCCGTGCACGCCTGCGCCCGGGCCAATATCCAGCACATGGTCTGCCGTGGCAATGGTATCGCTGTCGTGCTCCACCACAATAACCGTGTTGCCCAGATCGCGCAGGCTCACCAGGGTTTTAATGAGTTTATTGTTATCGCGCTGATGCAGGCCGATGCTGGGTTCATCGAGTATATAAAGCACCCCGGCCAGACCTGAACCGATTTGCGAAGCCAGGCGAATACGCTGAGCTTCGCCACCAGACAGGGTGCCGGAGTTGCGTTCCAGGGTGAGGTACCCCAGGCCCACACCTTGGAGGAAACGCAGCCGTTCCTGAATCTCCTTGCAAATGGGCGCGGCAATGGTGCTGTTCCGCTCATCCAGCTGTAACTGCTCCAGTGCTTGGATAGCGCGGTCAATGGAGAGCCGGGTCAGGGCATCAATGGTCCAGGAGCCTGCTCGAACGGCCAGGGCTTCAGGCCGCAAACGTGCACCGCCACAGGCCGGGCACCCCTGTTCCGACATGAAACTGTTGACCAATTCCCGCATCCGCAGAGAGCTCGTTTCTTTGGCCAGGCGATTCAATCGAGGAATAAGGCCCTCAAAAACCTGCTGAGAAACTCGCCTGGTCTGGCCCCGACCCAGGCTCAGTTCAATTTTTTCCCGGCCGCTGCCGTACAACAGTACCTTGCGGATGGCTGCAGGCAGATCCCAAAAAGGGACCTGTACGTCAAAGCCGTAATGCCGCACCAGGGCCTCCATCCAGGGTACGGTGTAGGGCGCAAGCTTGCGGTAGTACCAGGGTTTGATAGCGCCCTCAGTAATGCTTAAGGAGTCGTCTGGCACGACCAGACCCTCGTCGATGAACTGATTAACTCCCAGGCCATCGCACTCCGGGCAGGCGCCCTGCGGATTATTGAAGGAAAAGAGCTGTGGCGAGAGTTCTGGCACAGAAATGCCGCATTGGTGGCAGGCAGCAGACTCGCTGTACAGCCGTTCCTCGCCCGTGTCCGGGAAATAGGCAATCATCACACCATTTCCCAGGGCCACTGCCGTGCTCACCGATTCATCCAGTCGCCGCCGCAGGCCCGGCTTGAGCACCAAGCGATCGACCACTGCCTCAATGCTATGGAATTTGTTTTTTTCCAGCTTGATTTCTTCGCCTAACTGCCGCATGACTCCATCCACCCGCACTCGCACATAGCCCTCCCGCTGGAGCTGCTGCAAAACCTGCTCGTGCTCACCTTTTTTGCGCTGCACCAGGGGTGCCATCAGGATACATTTACTACCCTCGGGCTCAGCCAAAAGCAGATCCAGCATATCGGTAATGGACTGGGAACGGATAGGGTCGCCGCATTTGTGACAGTGTGGCTGGCCAGCCCGGGCAAACAGCAGGCGGAGATAATCATATATCTCCGTGACCGTGCCCACGGTGGAGCGCGGGTTTTTACTGGTCGTTTTCTGCTCAATGGAAACCGCCGGAGAAAGGCCATCCAGCTGGTCTACATCGGGCTTGTCCATCTGGCCTAAAAATTGACGGGCATAAGTGGAGAGCGACTCTACATAACGACGCTGCCCCTCGGCATAAAGGGTATCAAAGGCTAAGGTGGACTTGCCCGATCCGGACAGGCCGGTAAAGACGATGAGTTTGTTGCGGGGCAGATCAACGGAAATATTTTTCAGATTGTGCATCCGTGCGCCCCGAATGCGAATTTCTTGCGGTTCCATATCAACTCATTTGTCTGAATAAAACGGTGGACAGCAGGGAATGACAGTATACACGGGCTGTGGCGACAATTTCGTTTACCCCCATAGGCGCGTATGGTAGAGTAGCGTTGTTATAGTAGGCATCGAATCAGCAACAATCAACTCTTTCTGCAGGCTATGTATTTTCAGGATATTATCGCCTCACTCAACAGTTACTGGGCCTCCGCCGGTTGCCTGGTTATGCAACCCTACGACATGGAGGTAGGTGCGGGCACTTTTCATCCGGCCACACTGTTACGCTCGCTCGGACCGGAACCATGGAAGGCCGCCTATGTACAGCCATCCCGGCGTCCCACTGACGGACGCTACGGTGAGAACCCTAACCGCTTGCAGCACTACTACCAGTATCAGGTAGTGATCAAACCTTCGCCTGTTGATGTGCAGGCCATGTACTTAAAAAGCTTGGAAGGCTTTGGTTTGAACCTGCTTGAACACGACATTCGCTTTGTCGAAGATGACTGGGAATCCCCTACCCTCGGCGCTTGGGGACTGGGCTGGGAAGTTTGGCTGGACGGTATGGAAATCACCCAGTTCACCTATTTCCAGCAGGCAGGATCCATTGACCTGAAGCCAATTACCGTGGAAATCACTTACGGGCTCGAACGCATTGCCATGTACCTGCAAAAGGTAGATTCCGTGTACGATATTGCCTGGAACAGTGCAGTCAGCTATGGCGAAATTTTCCATCAGGCAGAGCGTGAATTCTCGGCCTTCAACTTCGAATACGCCAACGTTCCCGAATTAAGCCGCGCCTTCAGTACTTTTGAAGGTGAAGCCTTGAAACTGGTTGAGGCCGGCCTTATATTACCTGCCTATGATTACTGTCTTAAATGTTCCCACACCTTTAACCTTTTGGATGCACGCAAAGCCATTAGTGTTGCGGAACGCACCCGCTATATCGGTAGAATCCGGCATATTGCCCGTCAGGTCGCGCAGCGCTATGTCGAACAGCGAGCAGAAATGGGGTACCCCCTGCTGCACACCGAAACAGCTCAATGATCGAATCAATCCATAGCGCATATTAGCAAAGCTCCATTCAAACCAACCTGCACGCTACAGGCGGCATAGTGCCGTCTTGAGCAGGTTCCGTCAAAGGTGGCCTAGCCACCTGTTTATAACAAGGAGGATAATCCATGGTATCGACGAAAAAAATCTTTATGACCGCTTTGATGTTGCTGGCAGTTTCCGCCTTCGTGGTTGGCTGCTCCAACAATGAAGAGAAGAAAGCACAGACAACAACCCAGCAGGAAACAAGCAAGCCCATGGAAGAAGCAAAACAATCCATGCAGGCAGCCGGTGAGTCCATGAAACAGGCTGGTGAAAACGTGAAGGATGCAGCCGTTGCTACTGGCGAGGCTGCACAGCAGGCTGGCGAAAAGGCCGCTGAGGAAATTAAGCAGGCTGGTCAGGAAATGAAGGCTGCTGCTGTTGAAGCTGGCGAGAAGCTGCAGCAGGCTGGCGAAAAGGCTGCTGAGACAACAAAAGAAGCCGCCACCGAGGTCAAGCAGGATGCAGCTGATGCCGCCGAGGAAGCCAAAAAGGGAGCCCGCCGGGCGAAGGTTAAGCTTGAAGGCTGCTGATTATATGTAAAACTCTAAAGAAACAGGCAGCTTAATGCTCCTGCTTTCTCAGGAATAGATCCCCTCTTTTCAAGGAAAGAGGGGATTTTTCTTTGCTTGATAACGCCTAATAACTGCATGGAAATCAAAGGTACTGGAACAGGGCAAATGATAATTGGGATAAGCTGCGGTTGTAAAAAAACCAAACAAATCGAACAGCTGAGATAAATGAAACACTGAATAGTCGGGCAAGGCAACTCAAACTCTGCCCTTGAAACAGGGAAGGCCCCGGGAAAGAATGTTAGACAACCATGATGACAAAAAATTGGCGGAAGTGCATGGGAATCGAACCCACCTGCCGAGTTTTTCACCCGGCACACCGGATTTGAAGTCCGGGAGAGCCACCAGCGCCCTTTCCACTTCCTTTTCTTTACCGTGTTAAGGGTGAGATAAAGCGAATATATCTCTTAATAGGTGTTGACCGGAAAAACAACTTTTTATTATAGTGCGCCCCGTCTTCAGCCTACGCAGACCTACGCTTTACCATCAACTTATAACTTTTTATTCTATCGATTTTTAGCATAAACCACCCATGGAATGTGAACAGCTTATTCGCCTGATTAAGGAATGGTACCTGCAGGTAAAGCAGGAAACTATGGCCCCTGCTCGCATGATGCGCTTTGTTGACCAGCATGTCAAAAACTGCCCAACCTGTGCCAAAGATCTCATGCTGTCGGAAGAAGTAGAGAAAATTCGCGAGTTTATCTTCCCTGAGTCTAAAATCATCACCCCCATTCAGGTGGAAACTGCAGACAAGGAAGACAGTGATGCTGAGCAGGATGACGATGAATACTCAAGCGATAACGAGGACGAGGACGAGCTCGATGAAGAAGCCGGTGAAGAAGACGAAATCTGATCCCTTCTCCCTGCTATCCACCCTAACACCCCTCGTGGGTTACAGTGAAAAGCCGTAACACGACTTCCTTCCTGTCGGATCCGGAGACTCGTACCATAGTCAGCACGCCTGCCTCCCCTGAGTATAACCTCGCTGCACCTTGTCGCACCCCAGACAAACGCCTGCGTCCGCAACTTGCCCTCTACCTGCCGGACATACCCCCGCACCTGCTTCCCGGTGGCTTCGACACCATCGGTGATATAGCTCTTTTAACTCTGCCCCAGAGCATCCTCAGTCAGGCTGACCGAATTGGAGAGGTTATACTGACCTTGTTCAAGCATATTGGGGTGGTTGCCCTGCGTCAGGGAAACTACAGCGGCGCACAGCGCCTCATTGCCCTCAAGGTCGTGGCAGGTGAACAACGCTTGACCACCCTGCACCGGGAAAACGGTGTCTCCCTGTACCTGGATTTGGCCACCGTCTATTTCTCTACTCGCTTAGCCGGGGAGAGGATGCGGATAGCGCAGTTGGTGCAGGCACAGGAGAAAGTTTGTGTACTCGGTTCAGGCGCTGGCCCATATCCCCTCACCATCGCCCGCCACAGCCAGGCACAGACTGTGGACGGCATAGAGATGAATCCTGCTGCGCACAGCTGCGGTCTGCAGAGCCTGCGAAAAAACAGATGCCTCACCACTGTGCGCCTGCACAGTGGTGAGGCAAGCGCCAAGCTAGCCTCTTTGCAGCAATCTTTTGACCGGATCGTGATCGCCCTACCCTGGCATGCAGCCAGCCTCCTGCAATCAGCCCTTGGCCATCTGCGACCGAAAGGCATACTCCATTGCTACGCCATGGAAATGGACGGTTCCCAAAGCAGCCTTATGCAGAAATTGGCTGAATTATGCGCAAGCAGGGCCCGCCGTATAAAGAGCATCAACAGCGTAAAATGCGGCCATTGTGGTTATAGCGGCAAAAGACTGTTCCGTATCTGCCACGATGTTATCATCAACTAAACACCGCAACCTTGTCTTGTGCAGGATCCATTTCGCCTGTACCCTGCACTTGATTTCGATACCACGGTGAAGGCTTCTCGTTGCCGGATCAGCGAATGTGCTTAAAGATGTTCGCAAAGCATGCCTGGACGCAGGCAATGCCTCTTTAACAGCTTATTTTCACCATTGAAATTAGAATAAATCCCACGCCAAACAGGCCCTTAACAGTACTTGACAGGAGTTGCCTTTATGCAGACCCACGGTTCCGTTTCCAGACAAACGCTCTACATCGCCGTGCTTTCCGCCCTCATCGTTGGTTTTATCGGCGGTGTAGGTTACAGCGCCTTGCGGGCCGCTTCGCTAACGCAAACGCAGCAGCAGGCCGGTGTACACAACCATAACGGGGCTGCCGCACGCGCCTCCATTACCGATCTGGAACAAAAAGCGCAGGCAGATCCGGACAATGCCCAGGTATGGGCGGAGTTGGGGCATGCCTTTTTTGACAGCGGCCAGGCTGACAATGCCGTTGCTGCCTACACCAGGGCGCTGGCAATAGAACCGGGTAACACCAATGTACGCACGGACCTGGGAGTAATGTACTTTCAGAGCAACAAACATCGCGAGGCCATTGCCGAGTTTGATCAGGTTCTAAGCGCTGATCCGGGGCATCCGCAGGCACGGTTTAATAAAGGAGTTGTCCTCTACAGTGGGCTCAATGATAAAGCGGGCGCTTTGGCGGAATGGAACATCCTCCTGAAATCGCATCCGGAAGCCGTTACTCCGACCGGCATGGCGCTTAAGGATTTAATCCGGCAGGTTGAGGAGGATAAGCACTGAGCAGGCTGGCCTCGGGGATAGCCGCCTAATTCCGGTCCAAAATAAAAATTGCCCTCAAGAAGGTGATGCCTATCGACGCAGGCGTGCATAAAGATACGCCCGGTGAGCATTTGCTCAAGCCAAGCACTTAAAAGTGCTTGGCTGTAGAGTAGGGGTAACCTGAATTTTTCTGCAAAGCTGCTGCACAAAAGATCACTGAAGCAGTAAATTTTCCCCGTCCATTGCCGCAGGTTTATCCAGCCCCATCAGGTGCAGAACTGTGGGGCCGATATCCTTAAGCGCCCCCCCCTGTTTCAGAGTTGCACTTTTAAGCTGATCCGCCACCACAATCAGGGGCACGGGATTAGTGGTATGGGCGGTGTGGGGGCAACGGCTGTGCGGGTCGATCATCTGTTCACAGTTGCCGTGGTCCGCCGTGATCAGCATGATCCAGCCACGCTCCTGGAAAAATTCGCGTATGCGACCCAGACAACTGTCCACGGTGGCGCAGGCCTTGATTGCTGCGGCAAGTACTCCGGTATGCCCCACCATGTCGCCGTTGGCAAAATTGAGCACCACCAGATCATAAGCCTCGCCGGCTTCCTCCGCCTGCTTCAGGGTGCGCAGCAGGATATCAGTAATTTCGACAGCGCTCATCTCGGGCTTGAGATCGTAGGTAGGCACATCCCTGGGAGAACTGATGAGCAGGCGTTCCTCCTGTGGCAACGGCTCTTCCTGCCCGCCGTTGAAAAAATAGGTGACATGGGCATACTTCTCGGTTTCCGCGATGCGGAGTTGCCGCAACCCCTGCGCACTGATCACTTCACCCAGAATATGCTGCATGCTTTGCGGCGGAAAGACCACCGGGAAGGGGAAATCCGCCTCATACTCAGTCATGGTGACCAGCTGCCGCAGTCTTGGTTTGCCGCGGGTATCAAAGGAGGCAAAACCGGCATCTGTCAGGGCATGGCAGAATTGGCGCACCCGGTCGGCCCGGAAGTTGAAAAAAAGCAGACTGTCGTCGTCACCAATGGTCGTGACCGGGGCACCGTTTATGTCGTGCAGGACCACCGGCTCGATGAATTCGTCGCTCTGACCTTCCTTATAGGCCTCTTCCACCGCCTGCGAGGCCTGCACCGCCGGACGGCCTTCACCCAGCATCATCGCCTTCCAGGCTTTTTCAACCCGATCCCAACGCTTGTCGCGGTCCATAGCCCAGTACCGGCCGATAACGGTGGCGATCTGGCCGCAACCAATTTCGCGTATCATCTCTTCCAACTGGAGCATGAAGATGCGACCGCTGTCGGGCGGCGTATCCCGACCATCCATGAAGCAATGGATGAACACCTGTTGCAACTGCTTTGCGGCTCCTAGCAAAAGGAGCGCCCTGAGATGGTTGATGTGGGAATGCACCCCGCCATCGGAAAGCAGACCGCAGAGATGCAGCCGTCCGCCCTGGGCAGCCACCTGATCGAAGAGATTGTTCAGCACTGTGTTGGCGGCAAAGGAACCGTCTTCAATCGCCTTGTTGATGCGGGTAAAATCCTGATACACCACCCGACCCGCACCGATATTGAGATGTCCGACCTCGGAATTCCCCATTTGGCCGACGGGCAGGCCAACCGGTCCGTTATGGGCCGTGAGCAGGGCAAAGGGATATTCCTGGGTAAATGAGTCCAGATTGGGGGTGTCGGCCACAAAAGGCGCATTGCCGGGCCCAGGAGGGGCAATACCCCAGCCATCAAGAATCGCCAGCAAAATCGGCTTACGGCTTGGCATGGAAGGCCTCGTTATTGTGCCTGAACACTGGGAGAATGGAGCAACAACTCATCCACATCTAAGCGGGGGGCGTCGTGCCAAAGCCCTTCCAGATCGTAGAAACTACGCTGTTCATGGTAAAAGGCATGCACCACCACATCGCCCAGATCAAGCAGTACCCATAAGCCGTCCTGCAGCCCCTCACTGTGTTTGCTGCTGGCTCGTTTGGAGCGCAATTCCTCTTCAATAGCCTCGGCCAGAGCCTGCACATGGCGGGTGGAGCGGCCACTCATAATAACAAAAAAATCTGTGAACGAGGCCAGGCCGCGCACATCCAGCACCACCAGTTCTTCGGCCTTCGCGTCTGAGGCAATGCGCGCACAGGCCGCAGCCAGCTCCTGCCCGTCCAATTCTCTGTACTGCTTTTTTAGCTGTCGCATATAATCTGTAGTTGTCGTGTCTGGTATGGATCCTTGCAGCAACAAGTATCCGGAGTTCAGTTACTGGCGGCTTTGCTGGTGCTTTTCTTCTGCTTCCTGGGTGGAAATTCAAAGCTGATCTTGCCCTTGCTATCCAAAAGCAGATAGGCATCAAAAGGTTTTTTCCTCTTGGAAATAAAACCACTGATCAGGGGAGAACGACCATCGCTCAACATCTGGGCGATATGCTCCGGTTCCAGGCGGCGGCCCAGGATGATCTTGGAAATTCTGAGGCCTTTTTTCTCGTCTCCATCCAGGGCGGATTCAGACAGATAAGCCCCCTGCGCTTCAAAAACAGGGGTGCCGTCCACCGGAGACAGACCCAAAGGTTCCTGTTCGCGGATGGCGGCCAGGTCTTCTGATGCCATGGAATCGGCAAAGAGAAACTCCACCTTCCCCCCCTGCAGGCGCAGGGACGCGGTGAAGGGCTTGCCCTTCTTTGAACGGAAGTCGTCAAAGGGGCCAAGGGTTTCGCCCTGAATCAGGGCGACGACCTCCTCCTCCCGCATCACCCGACCACCCAGCACCTTACGTATCACCAGTGACTTATCTTCCGCCTCAAAGGCATTGGCGCGCTCAAAAAAGCGCAACCCGCCCAAGGGTGAAAAGGAGGCCTCCGGCACTTCCGCTCTGGGTCCGGCCTTGACCCGATCCACAATGGAGCCTGTCATCTGCCGGATTTCCTTCATGAACTGTGGCCTGGTCATTGCCCCCTTCAAAATCTGGTTGAGTTTATACTCCCACTCGCCGGTCAGTTCAGGAGAGGCCAGCACGTCAATTTCGCGCGCCTCCAGCAGACTCAACAGTTCAAAGGCCTTGCCGGTGGGTGCCAGATCTCGTTGTTCCCGCACCACATACTTTTCATTGAGCAACTTCTCGATAATAGCGGCCCGGGTAGCGGGCGTGCCCAAACCCCGTTCCTTCATGGCCTCGGCCAGTTCTTCGTCGTCAATCAACTTGCCGGAATGTTCCATGGCCGAAAGCAGAGTGGCCTCGGTAAAACGGGGGGGCGGCTTGGTTTGCTGCTTATCGCTGTCAATATCCGTGCACTCGACCGCAGCGTCTTTGGGTAGGGCCTGCAATTCCTTGTCTGCGTCCTCATCTCCCGCAGCAGCAGCGCCATACACGGCTCGCCAGCCTGCCTCCACCAGAATTTTACCCTCGGTGAGAAAGGTCTCTCCCTCCACCAGCGAATGACGGGTGGTATTGAGATATACCGCAGGCGGAAAAAACACGGCGAGAAAGCGCTGCACTATCATCTGATACACTTTCAACTCGGCCTCGTTCAGACTATCCGGTAGGCCAGTTGTGGGAATAATGGCAAAGTGATCGCTTATCTTTTTATCGTTAAAAAGCCTTTTATCCTTTTTGACGTATTTTTTATCCAGCGCCTCCCGGGCAAAGGCACCAAAGCGCCAGTCGCACTGGGACTGTACGGTTTTTCTGACCGTGGGGAGGTAGTCTTCCGGTAAAAAGCGACTGTCAGTACGCGGATAGGTGATCAGCTTGTGCTGTTCATAGAGGCTTTGGGCGAGCGCCAGGGTGTTTTTAGCGGAAAAGCCGAAGCGGTTATTGGCTTCTCGCTGCAACAAGGTAAGGTCATAGAGCGGAGGTGCACCCTTACTGCTTTTCTTACTGCTCTCCTCCACCTTTGCGGGCTTGCCTGTGCACTTGGCCACAATGGCGTCGGCCTGCTCCTGCTGCCAGATACGACTGCGACGGGCGTGGGGATTGCTTTCGTCCCTGGTAAATGCAGGGTCAATCCAGACCCCCTCGTAGGCCACGGCACCAGAGGAAAATTGACCGCGCAATTCCCAGAAGGTCGCGGGTACAAAGGCGTGGCGCTCCCGCTCCCGCTTGACCAAAAGCGAAAGGGTCGGGGTCTGTACCCGGCCGCAGGGGGTCTTGCGGAAACCACCAAAGCGGGAATTGTAGCAGGTCAGCGCCCTGGTGGCATTAATACCAATCAGCCAATCCGCCTCAGAACGGCACAGGGCTGTATCCTCCAGGGGCTGCATTTCGGCATTATCCCGCAGATTGGCAAGACCGGTGCGGATAGCGTCCCGGGTCATGGACTGCAGCCAAAGCCGCTGAATCGTTTTGCCGGTACCTTTGGCCGGCAGCGCCTGTTTCAAAATATATTTGAAGATAAGTTCCCCTTCGCGGCCGGCATCGCAGGCATTGACAATGACGTCCACATCACGGCGGCGGAGGAGCTTGCTTAAGGCGTTGAACTGTGCCTTGGTACCCGGCAGGATGGTCAGCGGAAATTCTTCTGGCAAAATCGGCAGATTATCAAAACTCCATTTTTGAAAAGCAGGATCAATCTCCTCGGGATAGGCAATGGATACCAGATGGCCTATGGCAAACGAAACAATATGTCCCTCGCTTTCATAGTGGGTTTTGGCATGGGTAAACTTGCCTGGCAGCGCACGGACAATATCTGCCGCAACGCTGGGTTTTTCCGCTATGATCAGTGTTTTTCCCATATTGCTGCTGTTACCCACTGACCAGCCCGGTCAAAAATTCCTTAAGGTGGCCGTGCCAGCGCTCTGGCTGCTCCAGATAGCAGGGATGGGGAGCTTGCGGGTAGATTTCCCGGCGCAGATTTGGCAGTTTTTCCGCCAATACTTCAATGAGTTCAGGAGGAGAAACCTGGTCGGCCTCACCCCAAACAGCCAGCACCGGCATGGTCATGTCGCTGAGTTTTTCCTTGTTTTCCTTAACGCCCACCGGCCCGGCCAATACCAGAGCGCTGACCAGTTCCGGGTTCTTAATGGCAAATTCCATAGCAATACGTCCACCCATGGATGGGCCGACCAAGGCAGCCCTGGACAGGTTTTGACTGCGAAAAAATGCGGTGAGTACCGCATCGGCCGTGCTTTCACAGGCAGGGCTTTCACCAAATCCGGGCATATCTACGGCAAACACATGCAAACCCACATCAGCCAACACCTTCAGTGTACCCAGGTCTTGCCAGGTTGCAGCCTTGAATTTCATGCCATGCAGCAGGATCACGGCAGGGGCACCTGAAGGACCTGCTTCCAGCACATGAACAGTGCAGTTCCCTGCGGCTACGGTTTTCGATTGTACATCAGACATAGCAAGCTCCGTGCAAGTTTATAAAGTAACGGCAACAGAAGTAAACGTGTGGCTGGGCTTTGTCAACCGGCTCGACACAGCTGTTCTCTCCAGTGCATGGGCCACGTGTGTCTTATTCGTCTTAAAAGGCATCGATGCCAGGCTCACGCCAGGACAGCGTACAACCCTGTCACCTCGGCGCCGGCGGCGGAGGTGGCTGGGATGGGGAGGCGGTACCCGAAGCCGCATTGAGCAGTGAAGGATCAATAGCCCTCAGGGCCTGCTCCACACTGGCAAGATTACGCTCGACCTTGCCATCCAGACCAGCCTGGGGATATTTTACCGGAATATCCCGCAGGAGTTGGCGAGAAGCCATGAGCAGCTTTTTGCGACTCTCCAGATCAGAAGTCTGCGAGGCACGCACGAACAATTCTGCCGCCTTTTGCCGGTTGTTCTCGCCGGCCAGTGATGCGGTATCTGTGATGCGCTGACGTGCCTGCGTATCAAAACTACTGCCTAAAAGAGAGGCAAAAGTTTGCAGGGCCAGGTCATATTCCTTGGACGCCATCTGGCCGATACCACGGTCGTACAGCTCCTGCAAGGCCTGATCGCGGGCAGCTGCCTGCTCAGAGCTGAGCGGCGGGGTCTGGCCCGCTCCTGCCTCAACGTCAGGCACGGGTGCAGTTGTTGCAGGTGGGGCTTCAGGGCTGCCTGCCCTCTGTTCAATCCGCTGTACACTCCGATTCAGCCACCCATCGGCCTGCTCCCGCGTGCTCTTGTGGATGGCATTCACATTAGCCACCAGCCTGGATGCCGGGTAACTGCTCAGAAACTGCTCGGCCTGCTCGGCAACAGCATAACCGTCGCGGCTGGGGCTGTAGGCAAGGTAATTGCGAACCAGTGTGGTATAGGCAGACAACTCATCGTCGCTTGCAGTCTGCTGTTGCAAGACTGCAAGCTGGCGTAGTGTCCAGGAATCACCCTGGGTGCCGGGCAAACGCACCAATCGCTCGTAGCGTTGCTGTGCTGCCTGATAATTACCCGCACTGAAGGAAATATCGCCCAGGGTGCGCAGGACATCTGCCGCAAGTGGATCAGCACCCTGGCGTACCAGTTGCTCATCCAAGCTCGCAAGTACCCGCTCGGCCTCGTCCAGCTGATAGCTTTTGAGCAGGGCTTGGCTGTACTGCCAGGTGGTGGCCGGAGCGGGCTGCTGCCCCGTGCCAGTCCATTGCTGGTTATACAGAGTAATCACGCCGGTATAGTCACCGGCATTGAAGGCATCCTGTATCTGCGGGTCAGGCGCAGCATAGGCGGGTGGCGGAGTCGGTGGGGCAGCAACAGGCGGCGGAGGCGCGCCTCTCCCCTGGCCGCTCTGCAAATCCGCCAGCAGGCGGCCGCAGCCTCCCTCCAGAAACTGCATGTCCTGCTGATTCACCTGCAGCAGTGTGCTGCTGGCCATCTCCCGGGCCGTTTCCAAATCAGTCTCCTGCAGGAGTTTTTTCTGGAGCGCGTCATAATTAGTCAAAATATCGAGCAGTTCTGATTTACACCCGCTCAGGCGTCCCATCTGTTCATGGGGAATCATCATGGAAGATGGGCTATTTTCAAAGTCCTTGATTTCCTTCAGGCGTGCCTCGTAGGAGCGAATGCGAGAACTGATAGTATTCAGAGCCGGTTGAATCAGGGCGGGCCGGGTGATTTCCGGGCGAGGTGTAGTTCTGCCCGGGTCAACCGGCTCTTTCTGCACCACGCGGGAACCACCGGATGATCCGGCGCAACCGGAAACAATCAGCGCACCAAGTGCGGCAGCACAGAAAAATCTGACCCCCAGCTGAACGTCTTCTCTTTTCATGCCTCAACCTTTCAGGTGTTTTATATGCGTTGAAAATTGTGCGGCAATCCGCAGCTATCAAGCCTTATGCCATGGGCCGTCCCCATGCAGGCGACAATTGCGTACATCCTCGTATCTTATTCTCCTCTGTGGCAAAGGACAAGCACTAAGCCAAGGATACACCCAGGAGGCTACCACTTCAGTCCACCGAATTCGCATCGTATTGTATCGCATTTTCAGCTCGTTATTTATCTGGAAACAAATCGAGATATTCACCCAGCCCCTCCTCTTCCAGTTTTTCCCTGGGCACAAAGCGAAGAGCAGCTGAATTGATGCAGTAGCGCTGTCCTCCGGGAGCAGGGCCATCGGTAAAGACATGACCCAAGTGGGAATCGCCCTTGCTGCTACGCACCTCGGTGCGGATCATGCCATGACTGCTGTCCTCCTTTTCAACAACGGCACTAGCATGCAGCGGTTTAGTAAAACTGGGCCAACCACTGGCAGAATCAAACTTGTCCTTAGAGCTGAAGAGCGGAACACCGGAAACAATATCCACGTAAATCCCTTCGCTCTTGTTGTTCCAGTAGGCGTTGTTAAAGGGTGGTTCCGTACCATTTTCCTGAGTGACACGGTACTGCAGCGGTGTCAATCGAGCTTTCAAGTCTGACTTGGCGTTCTTCGTGCCGGCGCTTGCCTGCCAATCTTCCCAGCTTTGCTTGAGAAAGGCCTCTCTACCGGAACCCTGGCGATAGCGCTGATAATGCCCGGGATTCTTTTTGTAAAAACCCCGATGATACTCCTCGGCCGGGTAAAAGGGGGTTGCTGGCAGAATAGCGGTGACGATTGGCCGCGAAAAAACACCACTTGTCTCAAGCTCCATCTTCGACTGTTCCGCCTGCTTGCGCTCTTCTTCATTGGCATAAAAAATGGCACTGATGTAGCCACGGCCACGGTCGGCAAACTGGCCGCCCGCATCGGTCGGGTCGATCTGCCGCCAGAAGGTCTGCAATAGGTCTGCATAGCTGATGACCCTGGGATTATACACGATTTCAACCACCTCGATATGCCCGCCGGCACTGTAATTTTCATAACTCGGGTTCGTGGTGGTGCCACCCGCATAGCCCGGAGTCACGGAATATACACCGTCAAGCGTATCAAAGGGAGATTCCATGCACCAGAAACACCCACCGGCAAACATGGCTCTGGCCTTAATTTCAGCGCCCGCATTCTGCGGGGCTATCGCCAGGGTGCCTGCAGACAAAAACAAAAATATTCTGAAAATACGTTGAAAAGAAAACATACGCACCTCCTGTCCAAACCGCGGGACAACGGTTTATCCGGTTCAAGCTGCAGTGATTACAAGGTGTCCAATACTCTACGACACTACAGTACAGGGTAGAATATTGAACAAGACTCGAAGCCGTTGTTTAGGAAAGTCATGCATAGCGACAGTTAACTGGGGAAGCGCTGTCTGCCCATCGGCCCTGCGCCCATATGCAGAGCATAAGACTATGCACACCAAATATCGGTCAAAACTTTAATGCCTACCGCATCCCCGGGCAAGAGCGCGGATGGGATATCAACCCATACAAACAACCTGGCAGTGCATATCTAATAAAACGGATCAGGCCATGGTGATATGCCAGGAAAGGACGGAATATCCTGCAAAGACATGGCGATGATTATTCCATGGAGCCTTAACATGTTGACTTACAAACGAACTGTGGTAAATTCCGGCGTAATCATTCAGGTGTCCATATAAGTTGGATGAAAAGGGAATCCGGTAACCAAGCCGGAACGGGCCCGCCGCTGTAACCGGGGACAAATTCCGCACATCGCCACTGTTAGTATAATGGGAAGGCGCGGAAGGAGAGTGAGCCGGGAGTCAGAAGACCTGCCTGGATGTGTTCGCCTTTTCCGGCACGAAAAGGGGCGCCTTTCCAGCGGTTACAACGGGAGATCCTGGATCAAACATTGATCCGGGTTTTTTTATGCCCGGAAACAACACTGTAACCCGCACCCACATCCACGATGACCCACAGCGACGCCACCCACCACGACCACACAGCCCTTGTACTGGCAGCCTTTGGCACCACGGTGAAATCGGGCCTGCGGGGGATTTTCGGGGTGGAAGCGGCTATGCGTGCTGCATTTCCACACACTCCATTGGTGGTGGCCTTTACTTCAAACCAGGTGCGACGGGTATGGCAAAAGCGGGCCCTTGACCCAGCTTTTCGCGACCAGCACCCCGACATACCAGCCTACCTGTACCAGGTGCAGGGGCCATTGGCTGCCATTGCCAATCTGCAGGACAGTGGTCACGGAAATATTGTGGTGCAGCCGGCGCATATCGTCGCTGCCGAAGAATTCCACGACCTGCGCAGCTACGTACAGTCCCTGGCCGGTATCCGTACCATGAAGCCCCGCTGGCGACCATTTCGCCGCCTGGTGCTCGGTCGCCCGGCCCTGGGGAGCTATGATCTCAAACATCCCTACAGTCTTGATATTCATCAAGCCGCTATTGCCCTCAGCCAGGACCTTACCCTGGCCCGGCAGGAAAAGGCCGCTTTGGTGTACATGGGCCACGGCAACCAATACTTTCCCTCCGGTGGTATCTATCTGGAGTTTGCCGCTGCCATGCAGCGCCTGGCTCCAGATGTTTGCACCCTTATTGCCACAGTGGAGGGTTTTCCCTCGCTGGACGATGTGCTTGCAGCCCTGAACAAGCAGCCCTGCAGGCGGGTACTGCTCAAACCGTTTCTCATCAGTGCTGGCGAACATGCGGCCAAAGACATGGCCGGGCAACAGGAAGATTCCTGGTCCACTCTCCTCAGCCAGGCTGGTTTTGAGGTGCTGCCACTTGTGCAGGGATTGGGTGAAGTTCCAAGCTTTGCCCGCATCTTTGCCGGGCATGCTGCTGATGCGGCCCGGGATGCGGGCCTGGAGCTCAGTTGATGCAGCCGGGTCGTGGCTTTGTTATCAGCCTCGCTGGGCTAGCGCTGGTAGTGACGCTTACTGCCGCCCTGGCAGCCACCTTGGGTTTTCTCCGCGTCCCCTTGCACGAGGTGGCTACGGTTTTCAGTGCCAAGGCTCTGCTGCGTCCTGTACCACAGGAAATTGATGCCACCACCATCAGTGTGCTCACCAATGTACGTCTGCCACGTATCTTGGCAGCCATCCTCATCGGCGGCTCCCTGGCTCTTTGTGGTGCAGTTTTCCAAGCGGTACTGCTGAACCCCCTGGCCGATCCTTACACCCTGGGCATCTCCACGGGTGCAGCCTTTGGCGCTTCGCTGGTGATTGTGCTGCAAATATTTGGTCTCGCCTTGCCCACCGCCATCTCAGTGCCATTTTTCGCCTTCTTGGGCGGTATGGGCACGCTTGCCCTGGTGCTTTATCTCGCGGCGGGCGACAGCCGTTTATCCTCCACCAGTCTCATCCTGGCCGGGGTGATTGTGTCTGCAATTCTTTCAGCAGCCATTGGCTTTTTTAAATTTTTGGCTGATGAGCAGGTAGGCATCATCATTTTCTGGCTCATGGGCAGTCTGGCCGGTGCAAGCTGGAGCCAACTGCAAATGCTGGCCCCTGTTACCCTGGTTGGCGCACTTTTACTCTGCATCTTTGGTCGCGATCTCAATATTATGGCCGCAGGTGAGCGCAGCGCTGCCTCCCTCGGAATAGCCACCCAGCGCCTGCGCCTGCTGCTGGTCTGTATCTGTAGCCTGCTCACAGCAATGGCGGTTTCGGTATCGGGCATTATAGGCTTTGTCGGCCTGATTGTGCCGCATCTGCTGCGTCACCTCAGCGGACCAGATAACCGGGTCCTGTTGCCCTATTCCTTTTTCGCCGGCGCCCTACTCCTGCTGGTAGCCGACACCCTCACCCGGGCAGTGCTGCCTTCGGAGGTACCCATCGGGGTGCTCACCGCACTATTGGGCGGTCCTTTTTTCTGTTTCCTGTTCAAAAAAAGGCAAAGAGATGGCGGCATTTTCTAAAAAACAGCAGGGGCGATAGCCTGTTCTCGATCCCTCTTATTCCGGTTCCAGATAAAAGATGCCATCAAGGAGGCGAGAAAAATGCGACGCAGATGTACACATAGGTACTTCAAGGAGTATTTTTTGAAGCCGACACAAAGAGCACTTTAATATGGAATCTGTATTATGGCGGCTTGAAAATGTTTCCTTTGCTTATCGGGACAAGCCGGTGCTGCAGGGAATCAACTCGGTGTTGCAGGCAGGGCGCTGCATAGGTATTCTCGGCCCCAACGGCAGTGGCAAAAGCACTCTTCTGGATTTACTGGCCGGTTTGCTGCATCCCCAAACAGGACGTATTCTATTTCAGGGGAAACCGCTTGCCCGCTACCGCCGACGCGATCTGGCCCGCTGCCTGGCGCTGGTGCCGCAGCATTTTCGCATCAGCTTTGATTTTTCCGTGCGGGAAGTGGTGGAAATGGGCCTGCACCCGCACCTGGCCCGCTTTGCCCTGCCCAGCTTTGAAGACCAGCAGCAGGTAGAAAAAATTATGCGACAAACCGGCATTCTTGCCCTGGAAAAACGTCCGATAACGCGGCTTTCCGGCGGCGAGCAGCAGCGGGTGGCAGTGGCGCGTGCCCTGACCCAGAGGCCGCAGGTACTGCTACTGGATGAAGCCACGGCCAGCCTGGACATCCGCCACAGCCTGGCTCTGCTGCAGTTGCTGCGACAGCGGGTACAGGGAGGCATTTTTTCGGTGGTGGCGGTACTGCACGATCTCAATCTTGCCGCCCGCTTCTGCGACGAACTGCTGCTCCTGCACAAAGGACGCTGCCAGGCCCAGGGGCCCACCGCACAAATACTTGATCCCCGTATTCTAGAGGAAGTGTACGGGGTTGAGAGCGAGATTCACTACAATGACTTTACCCAGTCACAACAGGTCAGCCTGAGGTTGCCCGCTTCCCCACTCCATGAAAACTAAACCCATGAAATACCTGTTCAACATCTTTTATACCTTGTGTCTCTGCTGTACCCTGGTCCTGCTTACCGTGTCAGGTGAAAGCACACTTGCCGCCGAACCTGGCACCCAAAAAACCCTGCAGGACAGTGACGGCAAAACCATCCGCTACAGCAAACCCTTTACCCGTATTATTTCACTCTATCCGGCCCATACCACCAACCTGGTTCATCTTGGCCTAGAAAAAAACATTGTTGCCGTGGGCAGCGGTGACAATTCCCTTGGCGGTCGTCCGCAACTGCGTTTTCAGGACGACCCCGAGCGCTTGCTGGCACTCAAGCCCGACCTGGTGCTTATTCGCCCCATGATCAGTCGCGCCTATCCCAACCTGGTAAATATTCTGGAACAAAACGGAATACAGGTGGTTTCGCTGCAGCCTGCCACCCTGGAAGAACTCTTTGCCTACTGGCAGGCACTGGGCGCACTGGGTGGTGCGGAAACAGAGGCTGGCGCCATGGTGGAATCCTTCAACGAGCGGCTGGTGGAACTGCGACAGGACTTGGACAGGTTGCCCGTGGAAAAAAGGAAACGGGTCTTTTTTGAATCTATCCACCGCCAGATGAAGACCTTCAGCTCTGGCTCCATGGCCATCTTTGCCCTGGAAATGGCCGGTGGTATCAATGTGGCCGCCGATGCCGAGCAGGTGCGCAACACCAATATAGCCAACTACGGCAAAGAACGCATTCTGGCCAAAGCCCATGAAATAGATATTTATCTGGTGCAAAACGGCCGCATGAACCCGGTCAGTGTGGCAGACATCGTGCGCGAACCCGGCTTTGAGGTGATTAAAGCTGTGCAGCAGAATCAGGTTTTTTTAGTGGATGAAGCCACGATTTCCCGTCCCACCATGGATCTGCTCAAAGGTATTATCTTTATCCGCTCCCTGCTCTACCCGGACTTTGCCCAGGAAGGGCTGGCCTGGCAATGAACCCGGCCCCAGCCCTGCTCATAGCTGGTACCCACTCCGGCTGCGGTAAAACTACTCTCACCCTTGGGGTCATGGCGGCCCTGCGGCAGCGCGGCCTGCAGGTGCGTCCCTTCAAGTGCGGCCCGGATTTTATTGATCCTACCCTGCATGAAATGGTGTGCGGCCAGCTTTCCCGCAATCTGGATCTGCGCATGTGCGGGGAGGATTTTGTCCGCAGCTGTTTTAACCGCCACCACCTGTCTGCTGCCGGACAGCCAGGTATAGCTGTAGTGGAAGGGGTAATGGGGCTTTTTGACGGCGCCGAAGGTTCGGCCGCGCACCTGGCTAAAATCTTGGGCCTACCAGTGCTCTTAGTGGTGGATGTGCGTTCGGCAGCCGAAAGCATAGCTGCAGTGGTCAAGGGTTTTGCGACCCTTGATCCCGAGCTGACTCTTGCTGGAGTGATCTGCAACCGGGTGGGTTCGGCCCGTCATGCCGAACTGATCCGCGCGGCTTTAGCTCCCCTGGGCATTCCCCTTTTGGGTTTTCTGCCGCGGGAAGAAACCATTGCCATTCCCTCCCGTCACCTGGGCCTGCACATGGGCACAGAACATCCGCTGGATCAGACAGGTCTGATTAAACTGGCCAATCTGGTGGAAACACATCTGGATCTCGACAGGCTCTTGCAGATTGCGAACCAGGCGGCGAAACAAACCGGTCAGAAGCAATCCAGCTCAGCAGGCACAAGAGAAAGCGCACCAAATCACTTCCATTCCTCTGCAGGGACAGTGCGTATCGCTCTGGCCCAAGATGCTGCTTTTCTGTTCTACTATGCCGACAATCTGGACATGTTAAAAGAAGCCGGAGCCGAGCTAGTTCCCTTCAGCCCCATTGCCGACACCAACTTGCCCGATAACTTGCAGGGCCTGTATCTGGGCGGCGGCTACCCGGAACTGTATGCGCAGCAACTGGCGGCCAACAGCACCATGCGCAAAGCTATCCGCCGGTTCAGCGAGGCAGGCGGGCCGGTGTATGCAGAATGCGGCGGCTTCATGTATCTGTGCAAGAGCCTGCGCGACCTGAATGATAACGAATTTTCCATGTGCGGTATCTTTCCCTTTACCTGTGCCATGGGCCGCAGACTGCAGCGGCTTGGCTACCGCCGCCTCCAGCAAAGCCAGTCCAGCCTTTTAGGTCCGGCCGGCAGCACGTTCTACGGCCACGAATTCCATTATTCCAGCCTGGCGGCTCCTTCCCAGAACACCCCTCCTCCGAAAACCGCCTGCATCTGGCAGGTAGACGGTGGAGGCATGGAAGGCTACCAGCGCAACCACACCCTGGCAGGTTATATCCATCTGCATTGGGGCCGAAGCCCGCAAGCCCCGGCCGCCTTTGTTCAGGCCTGCCGCACATTTGCCAGTTGAGGAAATTATGGTGCAACTCCAGCATGTCGCTCCCCAGGATATCGAAGCCGAAAGTTTTCGCATCATTGAGGCCGAACTTGGACCCACCGGTATAGCCAACCTGCCGCCGCGCGAATTTCAGGTGCTGCGCCGCATTATCCACGCCACCGGGGATTTCGCCTTTGCCGAAAACATCCGCTTCCATCCCCAGGCTATTGACACCGGCCTGGCAGCCATCCGCTCAGGAAAAAATATTTTAGTGGATGTCAACATGGCGGCCAGCGGTATTTCCCAAAATTTACTCAAACCTTTTGGCGGTCGGATAATTTGCCGGGTGCATGAACCGGAAACCGCAGAACTTGCCCACAAACTCGGCAGTACCCGCTCCGAGGCAGCCATGCTGCGCGCCCAGGAAGATAACATCGGCATTGTTGCAGTGGGCAATGCACCCACCGCCCTGCTCAAGGTGATGGCCCTCATTGATGAGGGCAGCTTTAAGCCGGACCTGGTCATTGGGGTACCGGTTGGCTTTGTCAATGCGGTCGAATCCAAGGAACTGCTCAGCCGGGCAAGCTATCCCTTTGTCACCGCCCTGGGCCGCAAGGGCGGCACTCCGGTGGCTGTAGCTGCTGTTAACGCGCTTTTACGCCTGGCAGTTGAGTCATTAATATAAATAGAGACAGTGGCCAGAAGCAGACAAAAAAACGAACTGCGCAGCGGTTATACCACCGGTGCCTGTGCTGCGGCTGCAGCCAAGGCGGCGCTCCAGCTGCTCTGCACGGGGACGGTGCCGGAACAGGTGGAGATCCCCTTCCCCGATGGTTCACGGCACAAATTTGCCCTGTGCCGCTGTCGCAGAGAGGGTGACGGCGCTCTGGCCACGGTGGTGAAAGATGCAGGCGATGACCCGGATGTCACCAATGGGGCTGAAATCGGGGTGATATTGCACTGGGCTGCTCAAGAAAATGAAGGTGCTGTTTCAACTGGTAGCAATGGTGCCAGCGGCACTGTTGTTTTTGCCCAGGGCCCTGGCGTGGGCCGGGTCACCAAACCTGGCCTGGCCCTGCCTGTGGGCGAGGCTGCCATCAATCCGGTGCCCAGGCAGATGATCCTGGCTGCCCTGGATGAGGTTATGCCGCCGCACATGCGCCCCATTCTGGAGGTGCAGGTTTTTGTGGAAAACGGCAATATCTTGGCCGAAAAAACCCTGAACCAGCGCCTGGGCATCATTGGCGGACTCTCCATTTTAGGCACAACCGGCATAGTCCGGCCCATATCCGCCAAGGCCTGGACAGATACCATCGAGGCATCCATGGACGTGGCCAGGGCCACTGGCTTGCATGAAGTAGTGCTGTCCACTGGCCGTACCTCCGAGGCAGCGGTGCAAAAACAGCTCCACTTGCCCGAAGAGGCCCTGGTAATGATGGGCGATTATCTACGCTATGCCCTGGAGGCAGCCGGACGCCACGGTTTCACCATGATTCATCTGGCGGCAATGTGGGCCAAACTCGTGAAAGCGGCCCTGGCCATACCCCAAACCCATGTACGCAACGGTGCCCTGGAGGTGCGTGACGCGGTGCGCCTTTTAGGTGAGCTGGGCCTGCCGGCCCTGGAACAAAAAGCCATGCAGGAGGCCAATACTGCCCGCCACCTCTACGACCAGCTCTGCCAGCAAAAACGCTACGAGCTGATTGGTGCCGTAGCGAAAAAGGCCCAGGCCCAGGCCCGTCACTGGTCTGGTCTGCCGGTGCAGGTATACCTGGTGACAGCAGAAGAAGGAGTGGTTGTGCATGTCCCACATTGAACTGATCGGTGTCTGTGCCAATCGCCTCAGCTCTGAGCAGCAGGACTTGCTGGCAGACTGTATCCTGGTGGCTCATTCCCGCAGACAGGAACCCCTGCTTGCAGGAATTGTGATTAAACGGGTGGCTGTGACCCCGCTGACCGCCCTGTACCCTGCCCTGGAACAGGGCCTTGCCAAGGGCAAGGTGGCAGTACTGGCCAGTGGTGATCCGCTCTTCTTTGGTATCGGCCGCAATTTGCTGGCTCATTTCGGCCCAGAGCGGCTGCGGGTACACCCGGCAGTATCAGCGATGCAGTTGGCCTGTGCGCGCTTCAAACTACCCTGGGATGATCTGAGTATTCTGAGTCTGCACGGTCGCAACGAAGCCGCCAGCGGCAGAGCAGCAGCACGTCTCCTTTGCCATCAGCGGGTGCTCTGCTTTACCGATCAGCTCAACAGTCCAGACCGCTTGGCGCAAAGCCTCATCCAGCTGCTTGAACGCTGCGGTGACAGCAGGCGTTTGGATGGCATCCGCATACAGGTGGCGGAAAATCTTGGTCTGCCGGAGGAACGCATCATAAGCGGCAGTTTAGCAGAAATTGCCGCAATCCGTTTTGCGCCGCTCAACATGATGCTCCTTGAGCAGGCAGAGGCTGACGACACCTTTGCTCCTGCCCTGCCTGCCTTGGGCCTGGTTGAGCAGGAAATTCGCCATTCGCGGGGACTCATCACCAAAGATGAAATCCGGGCAGCCAGCCTGCACCGGCTGCGTCTGCCCCGGCAGGGCGTCTTGTGGGATATTGGCGGCGGCTCGGGCAGTGTATCTTTGGAGGCAGCCCGGATTGCGCCGGAACTTGCCATCTACACCGTGGAAAAAAAGCCGGAAGAACAGGAGAATATCCGCCACAATGTCAAAACTTTTGGTGCGTATTCCATCCAGCTCATTGCAGGCGAAGCACCGGAGATTCTGGTAGAGCTGCCTGCGCCGGATCGGGTGTTCATCGGCGGCAGCGGTGGCAGCAAGAGGCTGGAAGCGATACTGCACGCGGCCGCGGCTCGTCTGCAACCCGGTGGCCGCATTGTGGTCAACGCAGTCCTGGCTGAAACAAGGGCCACAGCTGTAAGCACCTTAAGTGCACTGGGTTTCCAGGTGACCAGCAGTACCTTGGCCCTTGTGCGGGAACAGGCAGGCAGTGCCCCGCAGCACTTCAACCCCATCACCATTGTCACAGGTAGCCATGAGCACCAACACGCAAGCTAAAACTCTGGTTCCGGGCCGCTTATACCTGGTCGGTGTCGGGCCGGGTGACCCGGAACTGATGACCGTAAAAGCGGTGCGCATTTTGAAACAGTGCCCGGTTTGGGCGGTGCCAACCGCCAAAAATGACGGTGCCGGCGCCAGCAGCGCCCTGAATATTGCCCAAGGTATGGTGGATGCCCAAGGTCGGGACATCGTACGGCTCTTTTTCCCCATGAAACGTGTCTTTCTGGATGCAGCAGCCGACCCAAGCCTGCTGGCCGCCTGGCAGGAGGCCGCTGCTGCCGTACTCACCCGGCTGGATCAGGGCCAGGACGTGGCCTTTCCTACTCTGGGCGACCCCGGTGTGTACTCTACCGCCTTCTACCTGCTCAGCGTCATTCAGGAAATGCGCCCAGCTACCCACATCAGCATTGTGCCAGGCATCACCGCCATGTCAGCCTGTTCCGCAGGCCAGGGCAGACCGCTGGCCCTGGGAAACGACGTGCTGGCCGTGGTGCCTGCCGCCTTCGAGGATGAGCGCCTGCGCCGTATTTTGACTGATTTGGATGCGGTGGTGCTGATGAAGGTGCACAAGCGTCTGGATACACTGATTACACTTTTAGATGAGCTGCATCTGACCGATCAGGCAGTGCTGATTGAATGCGCAGGTCTGCCCGAGGAGCGGGTGTATACCGATATCCGCACGGCACGCGGTCGGAATTTGCACTATTTTTCCACCATGCTCATTCGTAAAAAAAGCGTGCAGGTTCAACCATGACAGCTACAAACGCCGTCCTAAGCCCCATCTTTTTTGTCGGTGCAGGGCCCGGAGACCCAGACCTCCTCACCCTTAAGGGCCGCCGGCTCCTGGATAATGCTGATCTGGTGGTCTACGCGGGCAGTCTGGTCAATCCGGCCCTGTTAAACGGCATTCGCGCCGAATGCCATGACAGCGCAGGCCTTGATCTGGCGGCCATTATGGCCCTGATGATTCCAGCCTGTCGTGCGGGCAAAAAAGTGGTGCGCCTGCACACCGGTGATCCGGCCATGTACGGGGCTATCCGCGAGCAGATGCAGTGGCTGGATCGGGAAAATCTGCCCTACGAGGTGGTGCCTGGCGTAAGCTCGGCCTTTGCCGCGGCTGCCAGTTTGCGCCGGGAGTTGACTGTGCCGGAGCAAACGCAAACAGTTATCCTCACCCGGCAGGCGGGTCGTACGCCGGTGCCGGAACGGGAAGCTCTGTCAAAACTGGCTGCTATTGGCGCCAGCATGTGCATTTTCTTAAGCGTGGGCATGATGGAGGAAGTGGTGGCAGACTTGCTTGCTGGTGGTTATGTGCCTGATACGGCAGTGGCGGTGGTGGAAAAAGCCAGTTGGCCGGATGAGCGGATTGTGCAAGGTACCCTGGCGGATATTGCTGCCAGGGTGCAGGCTGCCGGAATCCGTAAAACCGCCATGATTGTGGTGGGCCCGGCCCTGGATGATGCCAGTGAGGCCGTGTCCCGACTTTATGCCGAAGACTTTTCCCATGGCTGCCGCTAAAGGTCTGCAAAGCGACCATGGTAAAATCGCCATCCTGGCCCTGAGTGCCGGCGGGCTGGAGTTGGGAAAACACCTGGCTGCTCACCTTCCCGCCGAACTCCACCCCTGCAAGGGGCAGTTGCGCGAGCGCTTTCACACCCTGTGGCAGAGCCATGATGCCCTCATCTGCATTATGGCCAGTGGTGTTGTGGTACGCTGCATTGCTCCGTTTCTTCAGGATAAACACCAGGATCCGGCGGTGCTGGTGCTGGACGAACGCGGCCAGTTCGTTATTTCACTCCTCTCTGGGCATGTGGGCGGGGCCAATGCCCTGTCTCAACGGGTGGCGAACTTAACCGGTGGCCAGGCAGTCATCACCACCGCCTCTGATGTGCTTGGTTTGACCGCACTTGATCTCTGGTGCGCCTCCCTGGGCCTGCAGGTGGCTGATAAAAAACAGTTTACCAGGGCCATGGGTCGTCTGGTGGACCAGGGATTTCTCCATCTCTGGAGCGAGCCAGCCCCGCCGCCGCTGCCGCCGGACATCCGCCTGAGCACCAGGCAAGAAACAGCCGATCTGCTCATCAGCTTCCGCCAGCTGCCGCACAGCCAGAGTCAGGCTGCCCTGCTTCACCCCAGGGCCCTGGCCATCGGCATCGGCTGCAACCGGGGTACGAGCAGGAAAGATATTGCCGAGGCAGTGTCTGCTACTTTGGCCCAACACAAACTGGCACCCCAATCAGTGGCCCGGCTGGCCAGTATTGATTTAAAGGCCGACGAGCCCGGGCTGCTCGCCTACTCAGCAGAAAAGGAACTCCCCCTGGAATTTTTCAGTAAAGACCAGCTCAACCAGGTGGAAGATATCCAGTATTCCGAGGCAGCATTCCGTGCCACCGGCGCCAGGGGCGTGGCTGAACCAGCAGCCTTGCTGGCTGCCGGGCCAGGGGCAAGGCTGCTGGTGCCGAAAATAAAATGGCCGAATGTGACCGTTGCCGTGGCCTCTGTAAACTCTGTGGCCTGGCCCTCTCCCGCAAGCAAATAATTCCACTCCAATTCCACTTTCATAGCCAGGCAAAGCACTCTGTCGGCATCCAGCCGCTGGAACCGGATTAATAAAAAACATAAGTGAAGACAGGCATGGCAACAACAGAGCACAATATGACAATTGGCGTAGTGCGCGTGGTCGGTATTGGGCCGGGCGCGCTCGATTTGATGGCGCCCAGGGCCCTGGCTGCCTTGCAGCAGGCAGAGATTATTGTGGGCTACCGCACCTACCTTAACCTGGTGGCCAGCTGCTTCAACCCCAAAGCAGAAGTGCTTTCTTCCGCCATGATGCAGGAGGTTGACCGCTGCCGCAAGGCGCTTGAGCTGGCGGAAACAGGCCGTGATGTGGCCCTGGTCTGCGGCGGCGATCCTGGCATCTATGCCATGGCCGGACTGGTCTTTGAGCTGGCGAAAAACCAAGGCAACAGATGCCGCATAGAAATCATCCCCGGCATTGCCGCCCTCAATGCCTGTGCGGCAGTTTTAGGCGCACCGCTCATGCACGACTTTGCCGCCATCAGCCTGTCTGATCTGCTCACCCCCTGGGAGCTCATTGAAAAACGGCTTGAGGCGGCAGCAAGCGCGGATTTTGTTACCGTGCTCTACAATCCCAAATCAAAAAAACGCACCAGCCAGATTGAGCGCGCCCGGGAAATTTTTCTGGCTCACCGTGCAGCTGACACGCCAGTGGGCATTGTCCATGCCGCTGGCCGGGAAGATGAAACCATGCAGCTCTGCACCCTGGTTAACATGCTTGATGCCAGCATTGGTATGCAGACCACGGTAACCATCGGTAATTCACAAACCTTTTTCTGGGAGAACCGGATGATTACCCCCAGGGGTTATGCAGGCAAGTACAGCATATAACTCCGACTCCGCCCCAAAGGCGGCAGGTGTGTGGTGATGCGTTTGTAAGGTGTAACTAAAGCAGCCTCCTTTTTGCCCGCCTGTCATCTGCTTAAAGGGCTAGCACACAGGCTGGCGCAGCCTTGCATTCATGCTTATCAGTATGGAGCATGTTTAATATTCAGCTGAATATGCGTCCAGAGCGATTTTTTGCACAATGACCATGACCACCATCCTCCCACCACCACCCGCCAAACTGATTGTCCAACGTCAGTTCTACACCTTTGCCGAGCCACCCCATCCCATGGAACTCGACAGTGGTGCAAGCCTTGGCCCCATCACCCTGGCCTATGAGACCCTGGGCAAACTGAACGAGGAGCGCAGCAATGCGGTGCTTATCCTCCATGCCTTTTCCGGCGATTCACATGTGGCGGGTTATCTCAGCGAAAGTGACACCCGCCCGGGCTGGTGGGACAGCATGGTGGGCCCGGGCAAGGCCATTGACACCAGCATCTACTTTGTTATCTGCATCAACATCCTGGGCAGCTGCGCCGGCTCCACCGGCCCAGCCTCCATCAACCCGGCCACCGGCGATTATTGGGCCCTGTCCTTTCCCATGGTCACCATCGGCGACATGGTGCGGGCGCAAAAGCAGCTGATCGATCATCTGGGCATTAAAAAACTCCTGGCCCTCATCGGTGGTTCGGTGGGCGGCATGCAGGTCTTGCAATGGTGCGTAGCATACCCGGAAATGGTGCGCTCTGCCATTCCGCTTGCCACCACCGGCCGCCATTCTCCCCAGGCCATTGCCTTTAACGAGGTGGCGCGTCAGGCCATCATGGCCGATCCGGAATGGAACAATGGCAACTACTACCACGGCCCCGGCCCCACCCATGGTCTGGCGGTGGCACGAATGATCGGCCATGTCACCTACCTGTCGGACGAATCCATGCGGGAAAAATTCGGCCGGCGGCTGCACTCAAGCAGCCTGTCCTTTAATTTCAGCGGCGACTTCGAAGTGGAAAGCTACCTGCACTATCAGGGTAAAAAATTCGTTGACCGTTTTGATGCCAATTCGCTGCTCTACATCACCAAGGCGGCAGATTACTTCGACCTGGAGCGCGAAAGCGGCAATCAGCTCATCAACCCTGCCCTGGCCGGGCTTTCCTTTTTGGTGATCTCGTTCAGTTCAGACTGGCTCTATCCCACCTACCAGTCCAAAGCCATTGTTTCGGCTTTGAAGAAAAACGGCAGTGATGTCAGCTTCTGTGAAATCGAGGCCCAGTGGGGCCACGATGCCTTTCTTCTGCCCAATGAGCGTCTGCACAGTCTGATCAGTGGCTTTCTTGAGCGCATGCACCATGAACACTGTGTATAACCAAGGCGCAGGCTCCCTGCGCTATGACCTGCAAGTCATTGCCTCCTGGATCGGATCAGGCACGCGCGTACTGGATCTGGGTTGCGGCAATGGTGATTTGCTCGCCCACCTGAAGGCCTGTAAACAGGTGCATGCCACTGGTATCGAGTTGTCTGAGGAGCGGGTGGCCCACTGTATCCAGCGCGGGCTCACCGTGCTTCAGGGTGATTTTTGCGAGGAGATCAGCGATTACCCCAACAATTGCTTTGATGTGGTCATCCTCAGCCACACCCTGCAACAGATCCGCAACCCCAAGGAACTCCTCCTCGACATGCTGCGCATCGGTCGCCGGGTGATCGTCAGCTTCCCCAACTACGCCCACTGGCATGTGCGCTTGCAGGTACTCTTCACCGGACTTGCGCCGGTGACCGACCAACTCCCTTACGAGTGGTACGACACCCCCAACATCCGCATTATCAGCATCAAGGATTTCCAGCGCTTCATGGAGCAGTTCGGTATGCGGGCAGTACGGGAACTGGCCATCAACACCCACCACCACGAAACCAGGGGCAATCAGGTACGGTATCTAAAAAATTTACGCGCCACCTACGGCATCATCATGCTGGAACTGGCGCAGGGCACTGAGTAGAGGAGATAATCAGACCATGGGCTCAAAGGAAATGCTGGCGGGCACCTGCAATATTGACAGCAGTATTATCAGCCGTCTGGAAAACCCTATTCCCAAAACGGTCAACACCTTAAGCCAAGGCTTTAAAAGTGGTAAATGGGCCAGCCACATCGAGCCGGTGCCCATTCCGCTTAAGAACGAGGTGATCGGCTTGGTCGATCGGGCACAGCGCATCCTCTTCCCCGGTTTTTTCTCCGAGGAGATTCTGCGGCCTGAGAACCTGGAGTACTATCTGGGCCAGCAGGTGAGCCAGTTTTATGAGCACCTGGCCACGCAGATCAGTGCAGCCATCCGCCACGACTGCTACCGTCACGACCAGTCCTGCACTCTCTGCGGTGAACGCAGCTACCAGATTGCCGCCACAGTGGTCGAGGCCCTGCCCCACATCCGCAGCCTGCTGGAAACGGACATCGAGGCCACCCTTGTTGGTGATCCGGCTGCAGCCAACTCGGACGAAGTCATTTTCAGCTATCCCGGCCTGTACGCCACCTGCATCTACCGGCTGGCACATCTGCTGTGTGAACTGGAAGTACCGCTGCTGCCCCGCATCATGAGTGAGCATGCTTACCACCGCACCTCCATTGATATCAACCCGGAGGCAACAATCGGCTCGCACTTCTTCATTGATCACGGTGCAGGTGTGGTTATTGGCGCCACCACCGAAATTGGCGACCGGGTACGCCTCTACCAGGGCGTGACCCTGGGGGCCTTGTCCCTGCCCAGGGATGCGGGTGAAAAATTACGCAACACCAAGCGCCATCCCACCATTGAGGATGATGTGATTATCTATGCCAACGCCACTATCCTGGGCGGTGAAACCGTGGTGGGCGCACGCTCGGTTATTGGCGGTAATGTTTGGCTGATCAAAAGCGTGCCGCCTGACACCCAGGTGCTGCTGGAGCGGCACAAACTGGTCTATTTTGCCACCGAACAACAGGAATCGGCATGATTGATACCAAGAGGCTCAACTCCGCTATACCTATAACGGCCGCCACCGGCGCTACTCCACTCGTTGCCCTGCATCGCCTTGGTCGTGACTTAAATTTGCAACTGCTGGTGAAACTGGAGTCCATGAACCCGCTTGGCAGCGTCAAAGACAGGATTGCTGTGGCCATGATTGATGCTGCTGAAAAAAATGGGGTACTCAAACCGGGCATGGGAGTAATCGAACCCACCAGCGGCAATACCGGTATCGGCCTGGCCTTTGCCTGCGCAGGTCGTGGTTATCCGCTTACCCTGACCATGCCGGAGAGCATGAGTCTTGAGCGGCGCAAACTGCTGGCCCACTTGGGGGCAGAACTGGTGCTGACCCCAGCGGCTGAGGGCATGCGCGGGGCAGTGGCCCGGGCAGAGGCCCTGCAGCGTGAGCGGCCAAATTCCTGGATTCCCAACCAGTTCAGCAACCCGGCCAACCCGGCTATTCATAAAAGTTGCACCGGCCCGGAAATCTGGCAACAAACTGGTGGCAAGCTGCACGCCTTTGTGGCCGGGGTGGGTACTGGCGGCACTGTAAGCGGCGCAGGCGGCTATCTGAAGGAGATGGATGCAAATATCCGGGTGGTGGCGGTGGAACCGGCGGCATCACCAGTACTTTCAGGTGGCCAACCCGGGCCGCACGGTATTCAGGGTATTGGCGCAGGTTTTGTGCCCGAGGTGCTGGACAGCAGTGTGATCGACCAGATTACGGCAATAACCGATGCTGAAGCGCTGGACATGGCCCGCAGGCTGGCTAAGGAGGAAGGCATTCTCTGCGGCATCTCCGGTGGTGCAGCCCTGGCAGCGGCGCTCAAGCTGGGCAAGGATACATCTGCTGCAACTACAGAACAGGTGGTTGTGGTCATCCTGCCAGACAGTGGCGAGCGGTATTTGAGTACTGCTTTACTGGTATGAATTGAAGGCATGGTGCATAAACGCCAAAGCCGGTTCCACACGGAACCGGCTTTTTTTATGATCTCTGCATTTGCCTTACTGGCAGATGCATCAAATACACAGATTTTTTTCGTCGCAGATGCGGATAGTCTGCATCAGGTTGTAGAGCAGCTCAGAGAGGATCTTGCTGGTTTCGGCCTGCTTTTGCGCCTCGGTATTCTGGAAGGTGAGCACCCCTGCCTTTTTTGAGGCTGGCGTTCTGATTTCCGTGATCACCATGTGGTTGGCAGTCTGATCAGTGAAAATACTGACATAAGAAATTAAGCCGAAATTGTTGGGCACAAGCTGGGAGCAGATTGCCTCAAAATTGACCTGTTGCCGGTACTTGCTCAGCCCCTTGAAGTCGCTTATCTGGCTGTCAGGGCAGGTTTTGAGTGGCCCCAGCACCTGGCCCTTCAAAGCCGCCGGAGCCTGGGCCGGCTCCAGTTTCTGGTACATCACCCTGGCAGGTGTATCCGCCGCCGTGTAGCCGGCCAAAATCCACTCCGCCACCCCTGCGTTAGCCAGCGCCTCATCCGGATTACGCTCCCACTGCACCTGTTCCGGCAGGGAAAAGGTGAGATAAGAAATTTCTTTTTTTAGCGTCTGCGCAGTTTGTACCGTCTTGTCGGGCTGCTTGGCAGCACCACGTTTGCCCCCGGCTCCGGCACAAGCGGAAAGGAGCAGGGCAGTGCTGCACAAAAGCACCAGCAGGGCTTTGGTTCCTGATGTTCGCATGGTTCTCTTCCCTGGTCGATTGAATTTATTGGTTGGCATCGCTTGCAAAATACCCGGCCCCGCACTCAGCGGGCTGCCAGTATACACTGCGCGCAACTCGGTTGGTATCGAAGACAATTTTATACTGGCAGGTTTTTTCTTCTGCACCCTGGCGAAATTTAAAAATATAGTCCCACTCACGCGCGCTGAACATTTCCCGGAAATGGGGCGGACCAAGGAGATAGTACAGATCCTGCTTGTTCATCCCGGGCTGAATCTTTTTCAGGTTTTCCCCATTGGGGGAAATACCCTGCTTGTGCCAGGCCTGATCCATTTTCGGGAAGACCACCTCAGCTGGCACCCCGTCTGCACTCACCCTGCGGCTCACTGTGCTGGTGCAGGCACTGGCAAGGACAGCAATTGTCAGCAGTGTAGCGGCACAAACCGTATATCGCTGTAAATTTTTCATCTTTTCCTCATACCATGATTGTTGCCAATGCGCACGGGGCGGCTGATTAAACCGCCCCATACGACTCTTTTTCAACGCATGCCAATACAGATCTACGATGCAATCAGCAAGACAAACGGCAATGCGACCCAGGCGTACACTGGCACTCCCAGGAGCACTTCCGCCGGCACAGATTGCATTGCGCTTTGGCTTTGATATGTGGCATTAAAATCACCACTGGTAGCCAATACCTGCTGAAACAGCGGCATCTTCGCTGTTGACGCTGAAGTTACTGCGGATAATCCATTTGCCGTTGTCGCTCAAGGCTGAGTAGCCAATGGAAAGGGCACTGTGGCCATTGTAGTAGCCGGTGCCTGCTCCCAGCAAATTGGCACCGGGGATGGTGGCCTGGGGCACGCTGGCTGCGGCCATGGCCGAGGCGATGCCTGCACTGGCGCGGTCATCCACCTTGTCGATTGCGCGGGAAAGGCGGTTATCAAGCGCATTGAGCTGACCACGGTTCACCGCATCATAGGGCGCGGTGCCATCAGCAACATTGGTTATCTTCTGGCCGGCAGCGTCAATACCTGCCCTGGTAACGCTGGGCCCGCCATTGATAAAAAGCCCCCTGGTATCGATACGGGTATCGCCCGTGGTCACGCTGTTGAGCCGCAGGTTCGGGTTGAGGTTGAAGGTAAGGTTATTTTCAGACTTGCCAATGCGGATATTGCCGTCTGTATTGCGAAAATCCACGGTCTGTCCGGGCCCCACATTGCTGGGGTTTCTGCCATTGGCAGTAATGTTCCAGCCGGCACCAGCCTTACCATCCACCTGGGCAAGCTGGTCTTCAGTGGCAGCCTGGCCACTGGTGTAGTTGTTGGGGTCAAAGGTTTTGTTGGTCAGCTCGTTGATGGTACCGGTACTACCGCTCACAATCACAGGGTTAGCGCCGGTGGCCACATAAGTGGGTGCGCTCACCTGGCCGGTGAAAACAGGGGCATCAGCCATCTGCAGGTTAACTGCCCCGCTGGCCGGGTCGCTTACGGTGCGCACATTGGCACCGCTGTAGCTGCCGGCAGTGGTACCCTGGCCGCGGATGGCCAGGGTCTGGCCCAAATTGCGGTGTACCACAGCCCCGCTGTTGGCACTAAAATTCATGCCCTCAATGCGCAACTCATCAGCCACATCACCGGTTGCGCCAACAACAACCTTTTTCAGCTGGGCCACGTTGACTGCATCGGTATCGTTGGCACCTGCAGCCACATCAGTAATGCGGCGGGTAAGGCCGCTATTCACATCACCCACGGCAAGTGCCCCGGCTGTGCCCCGCCAAACTGGCGAAGTCTCTGTGGAGGCAGCTCCAGTGCTGACATCATACCCACTGACCGTGGAGGCTCCTTCATCACCTTTGGAGCCACTGCCCAAAGCCACGCCGTTCATAACCGTTGCGCTCGAGTTGCGCCCTACGGCAACGGCGCTTGCCATCGAGGCGCTGGAGTTTCTGCCGATGGCGATGGAGTTTTGGCCCGAGGCCGTGGCGTATTGTCCTGAGGCCAACGCGTAGGCGCCGCTGGCGTTAGCCAAGGAGCCGAGGGCGACGGAATACTCTTTGTCGGCGTTAGCCGAGGAGCCGAGGGCGACG
>JAAYIE010000056.1 GCA_012744275.1 Desulfobulbaceae bacterium | reverse complement strand
TGGGGTACATTCACATGCTCCTCGTGCCCCCGGCTGTCAACGGATTTCCTTGAACTGCACCGGACATAAAAAAACCCGCATACCGTTTCTGGCTGCGGGTTTAAGTATGGTACCGGATGTCTCCGGATATCGATTTGGTGGCGATGCAGGGAATTGAACCCCGGACACTGCGGATATGAGCCGCATGCTCTGACCATCTGAGCTACATCGCCAAAGAAAAAAACGCCCGCCCAGAGGAGGCAGGAAAGAGATTGCAGCCTTTGTACCCAATATGGTGAAAAAAGCAAGTTTTTTGTTGCCATTCCAACTGTAAACACAGCCGGAAGGCCCTGGCAAAAACGGGAGGCCGCACTTTCAGGAACCCGACTCTGTACGAAGCATCTCCTGCAGGGGTGGTAATTGCCGCACCTCGGCAAAGCTTTCGGCATAGTAGTCAGCCTCAAGTGCAGGATTGTTGAAGGCAACAAAGGCAATGCCGGTGCCTTTACAATGCTCTTCATCCAGCTTCGAATCACCGATATATATTGCAGCCTCTGCAGGCAGACTGAAATGTTCCAGAATCATGTAGAGCGCATCCGGAGCAGGCTTCGGCCTGGGCGCATTGCTTGCGGTCACCACCAGGTCAAAACAACTGCGCAGGTTAAAGGTTTCGAGGACCTGATCCATGGTATTGGTGCGGTTGGTGGAGATAGCGGTAAAGCCACGCTCTTTCACCTCGGCAAGGAACTCAAGCAGACCAGGTTCCATGATCATGTGGCGCAGGTAGGGGCCGTATTCGGTCTGTGCACAGACGCGATCAATTTCCTCTTGTTTGATCTCTGGATAGTTGCGGAAAATATGCCGCAGCGAGGCAGCCACGTTGTGCATGTGTACATACTCCAGCTCGTCCTGGGTCATGGGCGGGCGGGAAAACGCTCGCAGCAAATCGTTGTAATAGTGCCAGTTCGCCTCTCTGGAACTGAACATGACGCCGTCACAGTCGAGGATCACCAGTTTGAGCAAAGCCATTATTAGTCCATCTCTTCTGCTAAATAACTACAAAGCCCGCTGGTCTCGCGGGTAAGTTGTGCGAAAAAAACCTGCATAAAAGCATGGCGTTCCTGGGCAAGTTTGCGACCGAGTTCGGTCTGCATCTGCTCTTTTACCTTGGAGAGCTTTACCTGAAATTCCCGGTAGGCACTGTCTTCGAGCGAATAAGCATTCGTGCGGGTGTGGTCCTGCTCAGGGTTGTGCAACCGTGCGCCGATTTGTCCGGCAAAGAGGAAGGCACGGCCAATGCCAACTGCACCAATAGCATCCAGCTTGTCGGCATCAAAGAGGATGCGCGCCTCCAGGCTTTGCGGCGCAACTGCGCCCCGGTAACGGTGGGCGACGATAGCGTGGCAAATGGCTTTGATCTCGTCCTGCTCATAACCTAGCTGTTCCAAAATAGGCATAGCCAACTCTGCCCCGCGTCTGGCATGGCAGATTGCCCCTCGTTTGGCACTCTCTTCGCTGCGGCCAATGTCGTGCAGGATAGCTGCAGGCGCAAGAATGTGTAAATTTGCACCCAATTTTTTGCCGAGATACAGGGCACTGTGCAGCACCCGTTCACTATGATCAGGCCCATGGGGGCCACCCTCCTGCACTGCATAGGGCCGGGCGGCCCGGCGCAGTTGAGCCAGCAATTCCGGAGCTATTTCCCGTGCGGACGAGCCGCCTGTCTGCTCAATCACTAAAAAAATCCCTGTACAGCCAATCGATAGCCAAAAGCAGTAGTTCTTCGTCGTTGTCGACCAGGGCCGCTTGTTGCTGCTTGCTCAGGGGAAAGGGCAGGATAATGGTACCGCTATTTATGAGTTGGCGAAAGCGATCCAGATCGTAAAGAGCCAGCATATAGCGGTTCAACTGCTGGTCCGTCGGCTGAAAGCTTTTGTCCTGCACGCGGGGATGCTGATAGAGACGCAAAAGCGCATCGTTAAACCGATTATATTCGATCAGTTCCTGGCTGTCGAGAAAGGCGGTTGCCGTGCGGGTACAGTCTTCAGCAAAACCCTGGCAATGGGCCTCGCGCACCAGCACCAGTTGTTCCTTTGCGCTGCCATCTTCCTGCAGGGAAACACCCCGGCCCAGGGGATAGGCCCGGCAACTGCCGGGGCGGTCTGCATAAACCCTGCAGCCATCCGAGCTTACAAACACACAACTGGCACGACCGTCATCCACCATACTGAGATGGCAGAGGGGAAAGGCCTGCCCTTCCTCCCTGCTCACCAGCACATACTGTTTCAAGAATTCACCCGAACGCATACCCAGGGCCTTTTTCAAGCGAAGCACATCGTAGGGTGAAAGAGCCAGGTCCAGTTCGCGGCAACACTCGTTGAAACAGGCCACCTGCGGATGGCAGGCGAAACACAGGGGCGCATCCGCAGCGATGGGACTGATTTCCGGTTGCTGTTCTGCCATAATTTACACTTTCTCCTTCCAGCCGATGGCAACCAGAGGGCTGGCGACAAAGATCGAAGAATACGAACCCACAAACATACCCACCAGTAAGGCAAAGGAAAAATCGTGAATGATGGAGCCGCCAAACAGAAACAGTGACAGCACCGTGAAGGTCATGGTGAGCACGGTGATGATCGAACGCGACAGGGTCTCGTTGATACTCCGGTTAATGATATCGTAGAAACGCATATTTTCATATTTCCCCAGATTTTCCCGGATACGATCAAAAATGACCACGGTGTCGTTGAGGGAAAAGCCGGCCAGAGTGAGCAGGGCTGTCATCAGCAGCAGATCAAACTCCTTGCCCAAAAGCCAGCAAACCCCCAGCACGGCAAGCACGTCGTGAAAAGTGGCAGCGGTGGCAGCCAGGCCAAAGCGGAAATCGAAGCGCACCGCCAGATAAGCCACAACGCCCAACAGGGAAAGCGCAATGGCGAGGATAGCCTTAGAGCGCAGATCTGTGGAAACCGAAGCTCCGATTTCTGATTTACTCTCAAGGCTGAAGGCCTTATCGCCCAGATGCTGCTGAAGCACGGCCGTAATCTGATCGCTTTCGGTACCTACTGTTTCCTGAGACTGTTTCAACTTGATAATGAGCTGATTCTCGTTGCTGACCCGCTGCAAATCCACCCCGCCAAAACCGTTGTCGCGCAACACCGGTCGGACTTCTTCCAGGGTAAAAGGCTGGGCTGCACTGTACTGCAACATGACACCGCCGGTGAAATCAACCCCCAGCTTGGCTTTGCCGCGGCTGATCTGCACTGTAGCGATCAAGCCAAGAACGACCATGATCGCGGTTACGGCAAAACCGATGTGGCGTATCCGCATGAAATCGAAGTTCGTACGCTTGAAAAGCTGCATAAAACGCAAATCTTTCAAACGTCGGGTGGCAATCAGACCATCGTAGATGAGACGGCAGACAAACAGTACGGCAAAGAGGTTAAAGATAATACCCATGGTCAGGGTCACGGCAAAGCCCTTAATTGGCCCGGTACCGAAGAGGAAGAGCACCAAAGCGGTAATCAGGGTGGTGAGCTGGGAGTCGATAATGCTGGAGAAGGCTTTGGAAAAACCGGTTTCCACTCCAGATTTTATAGACTTGCCCAGGGCAAATTCCTCACGCATGCGCTCATAGATGAGCACGTTGGCATCCACAGCCATACCCACAGTAAGAATGATACCGGCGATACCCGGCAGGGTAAGGGTGCCCCCGAGCATGGCCAGGCCAACAAAGAGCAGAAGGATATTAAAGGCAAGGCCAATGTTGGCAATAACACCGGATATCCGGTAATATACCATCATAAAAACAACTACCAGCAAGGCGCCAAAAAGGCCCGAATAGATACCCTTGTTGATGGAATCCTGGCCAAGGCTCGCGCCCACGGTCAGGTTTTGGATGATTTCCACCGGAGCGGGCAGCGCACCGGCACGCAGAACAATGGCCAGATCAGAGGCCTCGGCATGGCTGAAATTACCGGTGATCTGGGCGCTGCCACCAAGGATTTTTTCTCGAATGACCGGGGCTGAGCGAACGTTTTCATCTAGGACTATGGCCAGCTGTCTGCCCACAAATTTTTCCGTGAGCTGGCCAAAGGTTTGCCCACCAAGACCGGTGAGTTCAAGGCTGACATAGGGTTCGTTGAAATTGCCGCCAATACGCACCTGGGCATCTTTGACCATGGCTCCGGTCATCAGGATCGGAGTTTCCAGCAAAAGCGGCACCTTAGACTCTACCTTAGTCGCCTTGTCCACCACCCGTTCAAAATATATCTCTGTGCCCTGGGGAAGACGACCCTGCAGGGCGAGATTGAGCTGCCTGCGACTGTCATTTTCCTGCCATTGTCCACTCTGGATGACGCTCTCAATCAAGGCCTGCAGATCAATACCAGTGGCATTTGCCACCACCTTGAACTCCAGCAGCGCTGTTTGGCCGATGAGGGCGATAGCCCGTTCCGGATCCTGAATACCGGGCAGCTGCACCACTATCTGATTCTCACCCTGGCGTAGAACAATGGGCTCAGCCACACCGAACTGGTCGATACGGTTGCGGATAATTTCCAGGGCCTGGGCGACTGAATTTTTCCGGATGGCATCGATCTCCTGCGCGCCCAACTGCAGCGTAACGCGGGGAAATGTGCCGGCTTCAGCAGATACGTTGCTCTGCAGGTGAGAAAAATTTTCTTTGAGTACCTGGTTGACCGTGTCGATCACTCCGGTATTGGGCAGGGTAAACAGAATTTGGCCCGATGCAGCTCCATCAAGCCGCACTGCAGTAACCCCTTTGTCTGCCAGTATGTCTCTGAACTCATTGGCGGAGAGATCCAACGAATTTTCCGCAGCCTTGTCCATGTCGACCTGTAAAACAATGTGCATTCCGCCCTGCAGATCGAGGCCAAGATTAATTCCTGGCGGTGCGAAGTACTTGTTCCACCACTCGGGAAGCCCGCCATAAAAATTAGGTAAAAAAGTCAACCCGGAAAAGAAAAGCAGAAAAATAACAAATACGGTTTTAAGTTTAAGGCCTGAATTCATGGATCGTACCTGGGTTATTGAAAGCAGCGTTTGCGCATGTACTGCATAAATCCGAAAAATATAAAGGGATATTCAGCTTTGTGCAACGGCTGCTGCGCGATACTGTTGAAAAAGAGAGAAAATACAGGAAGGTTCTCAGACTTTTCTCAGACTTGTTACCCACAGGGCTGGCAGAAGACGTGTTCTGCGTCTATGCTTTATGATCGTGAGCCCTGTTAATGGCCGCAGCCATGCAGGCTGCGCCGAAACCGTTGTCGATGTTCACCACGGCCAAACCCGGTGCACAACTGTTGAGCATACCCAAAAGAGCGGCATAACCACCCGCACCCGCTCCATAACCAACACTGGTGGGCACGGCAATCACCGGCGCAGGGGTCATGCCAGCCACTACCGAGGGTAAGGCACCCTCCATGCCAGCAATAACGATGACAACCCGACTCTGCTGCAACAATTCCGCCTCGAAAAGAATACGATGGATGCCCGCTACGCCCGCATCGTACACAGTTTTGGTAGCATGGCCAAATTGTGCCAGAGTAACACGTGCTTCCTCGGCAACAGGAATATCCGAAGTGCCGGCGGTCACCAGAGTTATGAGACCGCCCTCCACCTTTTCGATGTACTGATCATTGCCGGTAAGGATACGGGCGCTGGCATGATAGCAGAGGCCGTCCAACTCACGGCAAACCAGTTCCGCCTTTGCAGGATTGACCCTGGTGGCCACAACCACATTTTGTTGGCTCAGCATGGCCTCAAGGATGCTGGTGAGCTGTTCTGCACTTTTGTACTCGGCAAAAACCGCCTCTGGCAGGCCGGTACGCACGCTGCGGTGGTGATCAAGTCTGGCACTGCCCAATTCCTGTACGGGCAAAAGCCGCAGCCGTTGCAGGGCTGTTTCTGTAGTGACCCCTCCGCAACGCACCTGCTCCAATAGGGTGCGGAGCGCCTGTTCATTCATACGGTTTCCTCCATCGCCGCAAACGTACCATGGGCATCAAAAGCCGTAAACTGTTTACGTTGGTGCCAGCCTTTGGTACACTGGCGCGTTCATATTATTCTTTCCAGGAGCATGAAGGAGCGTCATGAGCACCAACACCCTGCCGCCTTTTGTTCAGTTTTTACTCAAAACCCAAAGCTATGACCACCCGGCTGATACGGTGGAGCTGGTGCAAACGCATATTTCGTACGTGTTTCTTGCCGGTGATTTTGTCTACAAGTTTAAAAAACCGGTTAATTTCGGATTTCTTGATTTTTCAGATTTGGCCAAGCGACGACACTGCTGTGAACAGGAGCTGTTGCTCAACCGCAGGCTCTGTCCGGATATCTATCTTGGCCTGGTGGAGCTGCGCCAGCAGGGCAACACCTTGTCACTAAACAACGCAGATAATGCAAGCAGCGCAGGCAAAGTGATCGAATATGGCGTGCAGATGCGGCGCATGCCCGAGGAACGCATGATGCTCAACCTGATCCGCACCGGCGCTTTGCAGGAGACGCACATTGATGAACTGGTAAGGGTGCTGGTGCCCTTTTACCGACAAGCCGAAACCGGTGGCAATATCGACGGTTTTGGCAAGGCGGAATCCGTGGCCGTGAACGTACTGGAAAATTTCGACCAGACCCGGGAATTTATTGGCCAGGGGGCCTTGAGCCAGGAACAGTTTGATGGCATCTCAGCCTATGCCCGTGCCATCCTGGCCGATGCGCCCCGCTTTGAGAAGCGTATTAATGCCGGGCGCATCCGGGATTGCCATGGCGATCTCTATTCCGCCAACATCTGTCTGGCAGAAAAACCGTACATCTACGATTGCATCGAATTCAACCAGCGCTTCCGCTACTGCGATGTGGCAAGCGATGTGGCCTTCCTGGCCATGGACCTAGACTATCACGGGCTGGAAAGTTTATCCTCCCGCTTTATCGAATCTTTTGTTGCAGCAAGCGGTGATACGGGCCTTCTGGATATGCTTGATTTCTACAAATGCTACCGTGCCTATGTACGAGGAAAGATCGGCCTTTTCACTGCCAGTGATCAAGCCGTAGATGAGGCGATACGCAAGCAAAATCTGAACAATGCGGCCCGCTATTTCCGTCTGGCCGCGCAATATGCAGGCACAGCCTGAGCAACACGCTATGAAGTTGCATCAGGCCATGATCCTTGTTTTTTTTGGCATGACCGCCTCGGGCAAGTCCACTCTGGCCCAGGTCTGCGCCATCAAGTACAGTGCGCCACACTACAACACCGACAGGGTGCGCAAGGAAATGGCCGGCTTGTCCGTTACTACCCCTCGCCCGGATGCGATTGGCCGCGGCATATATTCGCACGAATTGAGCACAAAAACTTACGACACCCTGTTGCAGCGAGCCGAAACGGATCTGCGGGAGAGAAAAAAAAACCTGGTGCTGCTTGATGGCTCCTACTCCACCTTGGCCGAGCGTGAGCGCGTGCGTCTGCTGGCAGGCAGGCTGGGTGTTGATGTACATTTTCTCTACTGCTGGTGCAGCGAGGAAGAAACCAGGCGGCGTTTACAGCTGCGCGCCGAAGACCCAACGGCCGTGTCCGATGGCCGCTGGGAAATCTACCTGCACCAACTGCATACCTTTGAACAACCGCTGGCCGATGAAATCGACGTACTGCGCTGCAACACCGAAGCCAAACCGGAAGAGCTGCTGGCACAGTTAGCTCAGGCCGGGCTTTTGCCTCTGAATGCCTAGGAATCGGTTCAGGATTGATCACCCCTTGGGCAATGCGGTGCAAGCACGGTGTTACCCAGGGGAGGAAAAGAATTACTGGCCCGAATCCGGCGTGCCCGGCAGGGACGGTTCAGTTTTGAGTTCCTGGGAAGGATTGGGCTCCTTGTCGGAAACCATAAAGTCCGGCAACCATTTCCTCAGGCCCAGGGAAGGGGCATCGCCTGCCTCCAGCTTATTAAGCAACTCCTTGGCCTTGGGTGCTAAATCGGATTCCGGATAGGTGCTGAGCAGGTAGTTGAGGCGCTGCTTGGCTGCTTCGTGCTTCTCAGTGCGTACGTAAAAAACTGCCACCAGGTACTCATGGTTGGCAAGATATTCCCTCGCCTCTTTGATCTTGCTGGTCGCCTCCGGGGAATAGGCGGAATTGGGATAAGCATTGAGCAGGCGGGTGAAGGACTTGATCGCTTGGCTCATGCTGTTCGGATCGCGGTCTATACGATCTGCCCGGGCATAGTCGCACATGCCGTACTGAAAAAGCACATAAGGGATGGCTTCGTTGGTGGGGTGCTTGTTTTCGAATTCCCGGTAATGCACCTTGGCTTCGTCATACTGGCCGTCGTAGTAGTAGGCATCGGCAAGCTTCAGCTCCGCCAGCATAGCCTGAGGGCTGAAGGGATGCTCCAGGAGAAGCGCGGTGAAAGATTTGATTGCCTCACTGTATCTGCCGACATCGTAGGCATCCATGCCCTCCCGAATTCTAGTTTCGGGCGGCATGTTCCGCTCGACCTCCTCCTCTTCGCCAACTGTAACATTGCTGAACATCCCCTTGAGTGTCGAACAGCCGCCCAAGGCAAGCGCACTGGCAAGCAGCAGGCACAGGAAGAGAACGGTTTTACCTCTGGCCGCAAACATATGCTGTGTGCAGGTTTTATTCTTCTTCATGGCAGACATAGGAAGTAAGGGGAATATGCTGTTCCAGATAGCGATCCGCTGAAAGCGCGGCAACCGCGCCCTCACCAGCAGCATTGATAATCTGGCGGAACTGTTTGCTGCAGATATCGCCGGCAGCAAACACGCCTGGCAAAGAGGTGGCCATTTCCCCATCGGTGACCAGAAAGCCGCTCTCGTCCGCTGTAAGGGAGTCCAGCGGCAGGATTTCGTTGTTGGGCTGAACCCCGATACAGACAAACAAACCGGTGACCGCCAAGCTGCGCTCCTCACCAGACTTGTCGGCCAGCAGCAAGGATGCCACCCCGTTTTGATCCCCACGGATGGCGCGCACCTGCGTATCCCAGATAAAGTCGATCTTGCGATTACAGAAAGCCTTTTCTTGCAGGATCATGGTGGCGCGCAATTCGTCGCGGCGATGGATGACCGTCACCTTGCTGGCGAACTTGGCCAGGTGCAAGGCTTCCTGAATGGCCGTGTTACCGCCACCGACCACAGCAATTTCCTGGTTGCGATAAAAAGGGCCGTCGCAGGTGGCGCAGTAGGAAACGCCCCGGCCACTGAACTCATGCTCGCCGGGAATATCCAAATGTTTTGGTCGTGCGCCAGTGCAGAGAATAACTGCGCGCGCACTGATCACCTCGCCGCTTTCCAGAGTAATGCGCTTTATCTCTTCCTGGAGATCGAGTTTGGTGATCACTGCAAATTTCTTTTCCAAGCCAAAACGGTCAGCATGGGCGGTCATTTTATCCATCAGGTCAAAACCCGACAAGCCATCGACAAAGCAGGGGTAGTTGTCTACCCAGTCGGTAATCA
>JAAYIE010000055.1 GCA_012744275.1 Desulfobulbaceae bacterium | reverse complement strand
TTAAATGTAAGTAAAGCGCGAGTATGCTTGATTTTGATATAGCCGTTATCGGTGCTGGCCACGCCGGCTGCGAGGCAGCCCTGGCAGCTGCTCGTCTTGGCTGCCGCACTCTGATCTGTGTCATGAATGTTGATACCATTGGGGCCTTGAGTTGCAACCCGGCCATCGGTGGCCTGGCCAAAGGGCATCTGGTGCGGGAAATAGACGCACTTGGTGGAGAAATGGCCAAAAACATTGATGCCACCGCCATCCAGTTCCGCCGTCTCAACACCAGCAAAGGCCCGGCAGTACGGTCTTCACGCGCCCAGGCTGATCGGCTCTTGTACCGCCTGCGCATGACACAGGTTCTGGAAAATCAGTCCAATCTTGCCATACGCCAGGCTGTGGTGGATGAAATTCTGGTTGAAAACGGCCAGGTCTGGGGCCTGCGTACCTCGCTTGACGAAGTGGTCCGGGTGCGGGCCCTGATTGTGGCTACCGGCACCTTTTTGAACGGTTTGGTGCATGTGGGCATGAAAAATTTTTCCGCCGGCCGCCTGGGTGATTTTCCTTCGACAGCTTTGGCTCAGTGGTTCAAGGCCCAGGGCTTTAACGTAGGCCGCATGAAAACCGGAACCGTGCCCCGCCTGGATAGCAACACCATTGATTATTCGCAACTGGAGGCTCAGTACAGCGACAATCCCGTTACTTTTTTTTCGTTCAGCACTCCGCCTGGCCCGCCACCCCTGCCGCAACGGGCCTGCCACATCACCTACACCACAGAGGCCACCCACGAGATCATCCGTGGCTCGATTGACCAGTCGCCTATGTATGCCGGCGTTATTGAGGGAATTGGCGCACGCTACTGCCCTTCGGTAGAAGACAAAATCATGCGTTTTCCCGATAAAAACCGGCACCAGATCTTCCTTGAACCTGAAGGGTTGGATACGGTGGAGGTCTATCCCAATGGTATTTCCACCAGCCTGCCTTTTGAAGTACAGATCAGGCTGGTGCATTCTATCCCAGGCCTGGAAGCTACGCGCATCATCCGGCCAGGTTATGCCATTGAGTATGATTTCATTGATCCACGCGGTCTGAAACCATCGCTTGAAACCAAGGCGGTGCGGGGTCTGTTTTTTGCAGGCCAAATCAATGGAAGCTCTGGCTACGAAGAAGCTGCGGCCCAGGGACTGATGGCTGGTATTAACAGTGTGCGCTACTGCCGTGAGCAGGAAGCACTGGTGTTGGATCGTTCCCAGGCTTATATCGGTGTGCTCATTGATGATCTGGTTACCCTTGGCACCAAGGAACCCTACCGCCTGTTTACCTCACGGGCAGAGTACCGGCTACTTTTGCGCGAAGATAACGCGGACATGCGCCTTTGTCCCATTGGTAAAGAGATTGGTCTGCTGGGTGATGCCGCCTGGCAGGCCTTCTCCGAAAAGCAAGACAGAATCAATGCCTGCATGGACTCTTTGCGGAGCAACAGGGCTAAAACCAGCCCTGCGGTGAATAATAAACTGGCAACTTTCGGCTCAAGCGCATTGGGCCACGGTCAGGCCCTCAGCCTGGAAGAACTGCTGCGGCGGCCCGAGCTGAACATGAGCAGTGTAGCCGAGATAGCGGCCCTGCTCGAACCACCCTGTACTCTTGATGTAGAAGATAGTGCCATTACTGATGAAATTGAGCTGCAGGTGAAGTATGCCGGCTATATTCAGCGGCAGGAGGAGCAGGTAGAGCGCTTTCGCAGGCTTGAACGCATGGAGCTGCCGCAGGATTTCAGCTATAAAGGCCTGCCGGGATTATCCAATGAGGTGGTTGAAAAACTCAGCACCATCCAGCCGCGCTCACTTGGGCAGGCCGCGCGTATTTCCGGGGTGACGCCTGCTGCCATTGCAGTCTTGCAGGTGCACTTGAAGCGATTGGGCCGTATGTAGACCGAGGATGCCATTATGATAGCCTTTCCTGCCATTGATCCGGTTCTTTTTTCCATTGGTCCATTGCAACTACGCTGGTATGGGTTGATGTACGTGATCGGTTTTGTCAGCGCGTACCTGCTGGTTGCCAGACAGGCAAAGCGATTTGACTGGCAGGCGCTCCTGCAAAGATTGGACAACCTCAATCTCGCGCTCATCGTCGGGGTTATTGTTGGCGGCAGGCTGGGCTATGTCGTTTTTTACCATCCGGGCTATTATTTGGCACATCCCTTGGGAATCCCTGCAACTTGGTCTGGTGGCATGTCTTTCCATGGCGGCTGCATTGGCGCTTTACTGGCGGGTCTGTGGTATAGCCGCCGTAATGCGCTTGATTTTTGGCGCGCTGCCGATCTCTACGCTGTTACTGTGCCAATTGGCCTTTTTTTCGGTAGGCTGGGTAACTTCATCAATGGCGAGTTGTACGGCCGGGTTACGGATCTGCCCTGGGCCATGGTCTTCCCCGAGGGTGGCCCCTTGCCACGGCATCCCTCTCAGCTCTACGAGGCTTTTTTTGAAGGCTTAGTGCTCTTTGTTTTGCTGTGGTCGCTCAAAGCAAAGCCATGGCAAAAGCCGCAGCCACGTTTTTGGCCGCATGGTTCGATGCTGGCACTTTTTCTGGTCGGTTATGGAGTCTTTCGGTTTGGTATTGAATACGCACGCGAACCAGATGTGCATTTGGGCCTCTTGTGGGCGCAGCTCTCCATGGGGCAATGGCTCTGCCTGGGCATGGTCGTTTGTGGTTTTTTGCTCTGGTGGTGGCGGCAAAACGCGCGCAGTCAGTAAGGAGATAAGCAGGTTGTCCCTGCGTATAAGATGAAAACAGGATTTGCTCTCACAGGGAGAGACAAGCCAATAGGCCCTGACGCACCTGAAGGGGCACGTCCTGCGAGCATCTGCCGATATCGGGCTACGGTTGTATAGGGAGCGCTTTTAATATAGGATTGATTAGGTGAAGCGGATACTCACGGGGCAGTGATCCGAACCGAAGATGTTGCTGTGGATGGCGGCATCCCTCACACGTGCGCCACTTGCCTCATCCACCACAAAATAGTCAATTCTCCAGCCAATATTTCTTTCGCGGGCGTTTGAGCGGTAGCTCCACCAGGTGTACTGGCCCGGATCTTGGCAAAACTGTCTGAAGGTGTCCACGTAACCGGCAGCCAGAAGCGTATCCATCCAGGCGCGCTCCTCATCTGAAAAACCGGGATTTTGCCGGTTTTCCTTTGGCCGGGCCAAATCGATTTCCTTGTGGGCAACGTTGAGATCGCCGCCGAGAACTACTGTTTTTGCCTGGCGCAGTCTGTTCATGTACTCCAGCATGGCCCGGTTGAAATGCTGTTTGAAGTCCATACGCTTAAGCCCTGGCTGAGCGTTGGGGAAATAAGTGTTGATGAAGTAATAATCATCGAATTCGAGCGTGAGCACCCGGCCTTCCCGGTCAATATCTTCCGTGCCGATGCCGTAGTACACCTGTAGCGGCTCAATCTTGCTGAACACCGCCGTACCCGCATACCCCTTCTTTTCCGCCGGATGCCAGAACTGCCGGTAGCCTTGCAGTTCAAGCACTTCTTTAGGGAGTTGATCAAGCTGCGCCTTGATTTCCTGCAGGGCCACGATATCGGCATTGCAGGAGGCGATCACCTCTAGCAGTCCCTTGCCCACGGCTGCTCGCAATCCGTTTACGTTCCAGGAAAGAAAGTGCTGTCCGACTGACATGGCTGTACGTCCCCTTGTATTGCGTTTTCGCGGGGTAACGCCTAGGCGCGGGCAATGCTCACTGATACAGCAGATGTCGCAGTGCGGGGCCACCGGCCTGCACACCGCCTGGCCAAAGGCAACCAAAAGCGAGTTGATGCGCAACCAGTACTGTTGCGGCAGCTTTTCCCGCAGAGCCATTTCGGTTTGCAGGGGGGTGCTGGTCTGTACATAACCCCATATGTTCATGATGCGGTGTACGTGAGTATCAACACAGATAGCCGGTAGCATAAAGGCAACTGATCGCACCAGGTTGGCTGTTTTTCTGCCCACACCGGGCAAGGTTATAAGCTCTTCGATCGAGCTGGGCACCGCACCCTGAAAGCGCGTGGCCAGTACCTCCGGCAATTGGTTGAGATAGCGGGCCTTGTTGCGAAAAAAACCCACCGGATAGATCAGCTTTTCCAGTTCGGCTACGGACAATGCCGCCAGTTCCTGCGCAGTTGCGGCGCGATCAAAGAGCCTGCGGGCAGCCGCGGCTGTCACCTCGTCCTTGGTGCGGGCAGACAGGATGGTGGCCACCAGTACCTTGAAAGGATCCTGGGTTTGCGCAGCGATCAGATCAACCACCGGCACCTCAAGACCGCGCACCTCTTTTTCAAGCCGTGGAATGACAATGTCAATGGGAAAGCTCACCGGGCAATATCTCGTTAAAAATTAAGTGTTTGTTGCTGGTTATGTAGCTCCCGTCCACTGCTCCCCATGGGAAGAGGTCGAGTGCTGGAAAGCAGAGTGACCACGCCGGTGCTGAGATCGTAGTAGCTGGCTACCACCAGCACCTTACCATCGTGGACCAGGTCGCCGATGATAGGCTCCGATAGGGCGATGTCGGCGGCAATCCCAAGGGCCAATTCCTTAGCCGCATTGTTTACCAGGTTGCCTTCAGAGCGCTGTGCCCGTTTTAGAGCGGCATCAATACTTGGGGTAAGGGTGGCAATATGGCCGGATAACTTGGCTCCCTTGGCCACTGCATCAATTGCTCCGCAGCAGGCATGGCCCATGACCATGACCAACGGAGTGTGCAGACAGGCGACGGCATACTCGATGCTGCCAAGAATGTGATCGTTGAGCAGATTGCCCGCCACCCGGATAACAAAGAGATCACCCAGGCCCTGGTCAAAAATATCAACCGGCGGCAGGCGCGAGTCAGCACAGGCCAGCACCACGGCAAAGGGGTCTTGGCCAGAAATCAATCCTTTACGTGCTTCTTCTCCATGGTTTGGATGCTCTAGTCTGCCGGAGATGAAGCGTCTGTTTCCCTCCATAAGATGCTCCAGAACCTGTTGTCCTGTCATATGGGTTCTTCTTGGCATAGGCCTCCAAAGCTATTAGGAAAGATTGAACAAGACGTGAGGGTTGCGGGGAGAAACTACGAATGTGTCACTATATCAAGATGTTCAGGAGCAAACCACTAAAAAGGGTAAAGCCGGCATGAGTGAAGTAGATTTTTTAGAGCGTTTCAGCTGGAAAAGGGATGGCTTGGCGGATGTCGTCATAATTACCCAGAAGCATAAAAAGCCGGTCAACCCCCAGGGCAATCCCGGCTGCCGCGGGCATACAGGCAAGATCGTCCAGGAAACGTTCGGGCATGGCCGCATGCCTGCCCTGCGCCTGCAGGGTTGCGATTTCTTTTTCGAAGCGAAAGCGTTGTTCAGCTACATTAGTCAGTTCGGAAAAACCGTTGGCCAGTTCTATACCGGCAAGATACAGTTCGAAGCGTTCGGCCACCTGCGGATTGGCGGCGCTGGTCCGGGCAAGCGATCCCAGAGCAAGGGGATAATCGTAGAGAAAAACAGGAGCTTCCTGGCCCAGTTGCGGTTCGATGCAGCTGACCAGCAGTTCCTCATAGAGGTCCCGCGCCATGGCTTCTTCCACCTCCATGCCGGCATAACGACGAAAGGCATCATGCACGCTCAACCGTTGCCAGGGCGGATTTAGGTTGATCAGCATGTTCTGCCAGTGCAGACAGCCCGGCTTCTGCAGGGCTGGAAAATGGGCAAGCCCGGCACTGAGATACGTCAGGAGCTGTTCGCAGTCCGTCATCAGATCTGAATAGTCTGATTCAATCCGGTACCATTCCAGCATCGAGAATTCGCTTTGATGCAGGCGGCCACACTCCTCTTTACGGTAGCAGTGGCAAATCTGAAAGAGTTTCTCGCAACCGCGGGCAAGTAGACGCTTCATACACAGCTCCGGTGAGCTATGCAACCACCAGTCTTCCGAGGAAAAGGCAACAATATGCGCCTCCGGTATGAGTGCCGGCAGGCGTACGGGAGTGTCTACTTCGATATAGTTCTGTTCCAGAAAAAACGAACGCAGCGCCGCCATGAAATCCGAGCGGCGCTGCAGGCCATGACGGCCGAGCATTATTACTCTTTGACGCGGGTGATGTAGGTGCCGGTGCGGGTATCGATCTGGATTTTGTCGCCCTGCTCAACAAAGGGCGGTACCTGCAGTTGAAAACCGGTCTGCACGGTCACTGGCTTGGTATCCGAACCAGAGGTGTCACCCCGCGCCCAAGGATCAGCCACCGTGACCTCCAGGTTGACGAAGGTGGGCAGACTAATGTCAATGGGCCGGTCGCCGAAAAAGAGCACCTGCACTTCCATGTTGTCGATAAGGAAGTTGAGGTGATCGCCCAGCTGCTCACGGCTGAGGAAGATCTGCTCGTAGGAGGCGGTGTCCATGAAGTGGAACTCGTCATCCTGGGAGTAGAGGAACTGCATGGTGCGCTCCTCCAGGTTGGGTCGGTCGAACTTGTCGTTGGAGCGGTAGGTGTTGGTAAACTGTACCCCAGTGATCATGTTGCGCATTTTGGTGCGGTACAGGGCCTGGCCCTTACCCGGCTTGGAAAAATCGAACTCGGTGACGATGTAGGGCTCGCCGTCAATCTGAATTTTCAGACCTTTGCGCAAATCGGAAGCGGTATACATGGTTTCTGACCTTTCATTGTAACAAGATGAAATATGGTCTTTCTCTTTACCGTATGCCTGTCCCGAGTGCAAGGGCTACTTCATGGCAGGAGAATGGCGAAAGCAATTGGGCAAAAAATTTAGTCGTGGCTAAAAAATATTGACATGTAAAAAAGAGAGGGTTAAATAGGCAGAAATTAGATTTACCTAAAAAATTACATTGCATATAAATTTTGGCGCTCAGGCGTGTATATACCTTATGGCAGGGAAGTGAAACTTTCAACAGGGAGAGAGGTGATGCTTAAAAAAAAATTGAGTCGTGCTGTCCTTGGGATGCTTTTCGGGTCTTGCTGCTTGAATGCAGGCGGTGCCCTAGCTGCCGGTGCATCCGAGACAGAGCTGCGCGAACTCAAGGCCCAGGTGCAGGATCTGCGGCAACGCAATGAAGGGTTGAGCCACCGCCTTGAGGGCATGGAAAGGAGTGTGGGCGAGGGCCTGGCCAGACAGAACGCGCGTATTCTGGAACAAGGAAAAGTACTCAATGAACAGGCCGAGGCCTCCACTGGTGGGGATATGATTGGCCAGCTCAGTAAATATGTCAGGCTCAGCGGATTGATCGAGGGCGACCTGGTCTTCTCCGGTGACTATGCCGGCGGTGACACCAGTGAAATCACCCTCAGCACGGTGGAGTTGGGCTTTGATGTCGCGCTTGCCGATTGGGTCAATGCCTTCACCCTGCTCAAGTACGATGGTGACGAGGACGATTTTTTTCTCGACGAAGCCTACATGACCCTAGGGAAAACCGAAGCGTCTCCAGTCTTTTTCACCATCGGTAAGATGGTGGCTCCCTTTGGCGACTACAGCACCATTATGCTGCAGGATCCCTTTACCCAAACCCTGGGCGAAATCAACGAAGGTACGGTGGTGCTGGGCTATACCGCGCATGGCATGACAGCCTCCGCCTTTGCCTACAACGGGGTGGACGAACTTGGCAACGATGAAAGGATCAATGGCTTTGGTCTGGCCCTGCGCTATGACTATGAACAGGAAGAAGGGCTGAACTTCAGCCTCGGCGCAGGCTGGGTGAATAATCTTGCCTCGGCAGACGCTGTCAGCGATGCCCTGCCCAGAACCGAAAAGGATGAAGCCCAGCTTATTGATGCGGTTGCTGGTCTCAATCTGCACGCCGTGGCCTCATACGCCAATTTTGCCGCCCTGGTTGAGTACAGCGCCGCGCTGGACAGTTTTCATGCCGATGATCTGGCCTTTAACGGTAGTGGCGCGCAACCTGCGGCCATTAATGGCGAGCTGGCCTACAGCACGGCCATTCAGGGTTTTGATACGGTTTTCGCCCTGGGCCTGCAGAAAACCTGGGAATCGCTTGGCCTGGAGCTGCCGGAGCTGCGCTATTCCGCAGCCATCTCAGTCGCCATTTTTGAAGGAGCAAGTGTGACCTTGGAATATTTCCTTGATGAAGACTACGAGGTAAGCGACGGCGGCAGCGGTGAGGATGGCTATGGCTTTACCACCCGGCTGGCCTATGAGTTTTAACGCTATTTCATTTATAAGCGCTCCCGCTGATCCGCCTGGAAGAGAGTAAGATGATGCTGTGTTCCGGTTTTTTTTGCGTGGTTAAATTAGTCGGGGCTAAATTTATTGGAGTATCAAAATGTCGTATCCAATTGCGAAATCAATGACCAATCGCATGCTGGCCCTGCCCCCTCCTGCCCTGATGGCACAGGGGCGCAAGAAGAATAGCTCCTATTCCCGTAAACGCCTGTGGGATATTGATGCCCACTTTCTCTGTTCACTCATGGGTCTGTGCCTGAGTCGGGGCGAACAGCGGCGTCTGGCCAGAGAGCGGGTATACGGGCTGGATGCCAGGGCCAGCGATTATCAACTGCACGCGGCCTTTGTCAGTCTGGGCAAACAGTGCGATAGCCGCGGCAAGGCGCTGAATAAGTATCTGGAAAAAAAATACCGGCCCGCTCTGCGGCGCTATGCTGAAGTTACAGATGAGGCGACCCTGCGCAAGCTTTGGCGTCAGGACTGCGACCAATGCCGTGAAGCCCAGGCTTGGTGGCATCTGCTCACCCATCCGTCCAGCGGTACGGCCTTGCTGGAAGAGCTATATGGCGAGTTGCATATGCTCGGCCATGAAGCCCTTGGCCTGATCCGTAACGAACGCAGCAAAAATGCTGCCCTGCAAAACCGCTTAACCATGCTGGAGGAGGTGTTGGCCTCTGAGCGGGTGGCGCAGCAGCAGGAGCGGGAGCGTTTTGATGTCGTCTTGAGCGAATTACACGGCCAGTTGGCCTCGCAGTCTGGGCTTGAATGGGAAAACCAGGAACTGGCCAAGGAAAATGAACGGTTGCGTGGCCAAAAGGCAGCCATGCTGGACGGCACCCTTATCCACCAAAGTCAGGAACGAGTAGCAGCACTGCAGGAGGAAAATAACCGCCTGCGGGATGGTCACGAAGTGCTTGAGGAAGAACTGGGCATGTACCGTCATTTGGCGCATAAGTCGTCTGAGCGGGAAAAGGGCTACAGCGCCGAGTTGGAAGCTCTGCGGGCGCAATACGCAGAACTGGCGGCAGAACTGCTCGCCGCTGAACAGCGGTTGCGCCTTCAGGCCGCCCAAGAGGCCGCCTGCACAAGCTGCGAACAGTGCGGCACCGATGCCTGCCCAGGGGTGAACCTCTGCGGCAAGACCGTGCTGTACGTGGGCGGTCACCACAAAATGGTACCCCATTATCGCCGGGTAGTGGAAGAGGCTGGCGGCAGTTTTCTCCACCATGATGGCGGGGTGGAAAGCGCACGTTCGCTTTTGCCCAGCATGCTCTCCAGCGCGGATGCGGTCATGTGCCCCATTGACTGCGTCAGTCACGATGCCTGTGTCTGCGTCAAAAAAATGTGCAAGCGGCTCAGCAAGCCCTGTGTGCTCATGCGCAGCTCGGGCCTCTCGTCCCTGGCGCGTGGGCTGGATGAGTTGGTGCAATAGTTTAGTGCAATAAGCTGGGGTGGTACTGGTGTCGTGCAACTGCCCAGGTAAGGCTTCGCTTGCCTGAAATCATTTTTATCGTAAAGCGAAATTTTTAACAAAGGAGAAGAACCATGTATTTTGCCGTGCTGGCAGCAAGCCATGTGGCCGCAGTACTGACCGTGGTGCTCATTGCCCAGGTCTGCACTACAGCCCAGAAAAAGCGGGAGCACCGGAGAAAATGCCATGGATAAGCCCTGGCCCCAGGATGGCCAGCGCGAGGCAGCGAAAATCGCCATGACCATCAGTATGGACCCCACTGTGTTCAGTGCGCCCTATGTGCACCACGGCCGTACCATGCGGCTGGCTCACACCTTTGCTGGCCTGGCTCTGATGGCCAGCTCTGTCTGGCAAAATGCACTGTACAGCGTCAGGGGAAGGAGTGTGGCAGCCAGGCCCTTGCTTGCGCCTGAGTCTGCGCCGAACCAGGCGGAGCAGGGAGAAGGAATGTGCAGGAATTAAGCGCCAGCATGGAGGATTATCTTGAGGCTATCTACCTGACCATGCAGAGCAAAGACAAGGTGCGGTCAGGCGACCTGGCCGCCCGCCTGAATGTGTCGTCATCGTCGGTAACCGAGGCCCTGCGCCTGCTGAGGGACAAAGGTCTGGTCAAATACGTGCGTTACGGCTCGGTGTCCCTCACCGGTACGGGCTTGGCCGCCGCAAAAGATGTGTACTACCGTCATTGTATGCTGGCTCGTTTTCTTGTGGAGGTACTGGGGGTAGATGCTGCCATGGCCGAGGAAAGCGCCTGCCGCTTGGAACACGCCATTGCGCCAGATATCCTGCGGCGTTTTGTGGCCTATATGCATTTTACGCAGGAACCCCAAGCCGAAACCGGAGAACCAGGGCCTTTGGTTCGCGCCTTCCAGGAATTTTATCGCAGGGAATTGGTGCAGGACAAGGAGGACAAATATGCACGTTCATAACAAACGCCATGGAGCAAGGCTGCGAAGGATACGGTGCTTGTCAGCACAAGCCCTGCTGCAATACCGGCCATCACCCCAGCCAGTAGTGTTCTATCATGACAAGGGTGGCTGAGATTGCACCTGTTGCGCCCATTACGTGTATTTTTACACCTGCTGCACCAAGGTATCGCCTGTGCGGGCCAAGCACGAGCTGGCCGGTCGTATCCGCCTACGTTGTTCGCTCTTGGCCATCCCCACCTTTAATGGCCTGTGTTTTCAGGCCGGGTTGGAAAATATTGCTGGCGTTCACACGGCGCGTATCTGCGCAAGATGCTGTCAGGGTGAGGGAAATGTGACGCAGGGGAGTACAGGTAAGAGGTACTTCGAGAAACATTTCCCGCAGCCGACCAAAAGTGCCTTGGCAAGGCAGTGCCTGTTTGCCGCCAATGCAACTGAGCGCCATTGCAATGCTTGCATGATTTTTTTGAGGAGCAAGGGGCACACCACTCGGCCTGACTTTAATGCCGCAGTAATGAGGCTCTATTTTTCAATGTTTTTAGAGAGGAACACGCCATGTCACAGGGGCAACATAAACAACGGCACCGTCACGGGCAAAAAAAATGCTGCCGCCTCCACGAGCTGAAACCCGGAGAAGGGGCCCGCATTCTCTGCCATCACACCAAGGGGGCCACGCGCCAACGCCTGCTGGATTTGGGTTTTGTCCCCCAGGCTCAGGTCGATGTGATCCGACGCGCGCCCTTAGGCGATCCTATTGAATGCCGGGTGGCAAATTTTAAGGTGGCTCTGCGGGTTGCCGAAGCCGCACTCATCGAAGTGGAAAGCTGAAAATCGCTTACCTTTGTAATTCCTGCTGTAAAGGACATCTATGGCCGCTGCGTTCGTATCCAAGTCACTCTTGCGCGTCGGGTTGGTTGGGCAACAGAATGCCGGTAAATCAACTGTTTTTAATATGTTGACGGGCGCAAACCAGCACATCGCCAACTATCCCGGAGTAACGGTTGATAAAAAAACCGGTTACTACCGCCACCGTGAGAGCAAGGTGGAGGTAGTTGATTTGCCCGGCACCTACAGCCTCACCTCTTTTTCCCTGGAAGAACGGGTTGCCCGCGACTTTTTGCTCCACGACAAGCCGGATGTACTTGTCAACGTGGTGGATGCCTCATCCTTAAAGCGCAGTCTTTACTTCACCTTCCAGATTATGGAGATGGGATTCCCGGTGGTGCTGGGCCTCAACATGATGGATGTTGCCAAAAGTAACGGCATTGAAATAGATATCCCCGTTCTTGAGCACTGCCTGGGGATGCGGGTCATTCCCCTGGTCGGTCGTAAAAAGATCGGAAAGAAGGTGCTGCAGGATGCGGTTAGGGCTGCGGCAGGGCAGTCTGAGCTCAATATGCTCCAAATTTCCTATGGAGAGCTGGATACGGATATCAATACCCTGCACAGCATGATTGAGGAGGCAGGAGTTGCCGTCACCCATCCCGGCCGCTGGCTTGCTGTGAAGCTTCTGGAAGGAGACTGCGAGGCCGAGCGGGTGCTTGGCCAGCTTCTGGGTGAGGATAATGCGATCCTTGCCACTGCCCGCCGTGTGCGGGAGAACTTTGCAGAGAACCACTATATGGGCGTTGCCGACTATATGGTCGGCTGCCGGGATGAACTGGCCAGCTCCATTGTCGCGGCAAGCGTGAAGGAGACCCGTGTGGGCCGTCTCTCCCTGACTGACCGGATTGATGCGGTGGTGCTCAACCGTGTGGCGGCACCGATTTTCCTGATTGCCACGGTTTTTCTCATTTACCAGCTCTCCATTGTGAAGGGCTACGAGCTTACCCAGTATTGGTGGCCGTTTCTGGCTAAATTTAGGGCCTTGGTGGGCGATGTTCTGCCTGCGGCCGGAATGCTGGAAGACAGTTATCTGCGTTCCATGGGGCTATGGATGGTGGATTCGGCTAATGCCCTGCTCAACTATATCCCTATTTTCCTTATCCTGTTCTCGCTGATTGCCATTCTGGAAGACAGCGGCTACATGGCCAGAATCGCCTTTATTCTCGACAAGCTCCTGCACATATTCGGGCTGCACGGTCAATCGACCCTGCCCTATATCCTGGGTGGAGTTTTTGCCGGTGGTTGTGCCGTACCCGGGGTTATGGCAACCAAGGGTATCCCGGACCACCGCTCCCGCATGGCCACCATCCTAACGGTTCCCTACATGAACTGTTTGGCCAAAATTCCTTTTTATACCCTGCTCATCAATGTTTTTTTCACGCCCTATAAGTCCTGGGCCCTGTTTTTCCTGTCCACCATTACCATTTTCGTGGCTCTTTTGGTGGCGCGCCTGCTCACGGTAACGGTTCTAAAAGGCACGGCAACCGCCCCTTTTGTCATGGAACTGCCCCGCTACCATGCGCCTACCCTGTTCGGGGTGGGGCAGAGGGCCATTGAGCGCACCTGGCAGTATATCAAAAAGGTCGGCACCATCGTGGTGGCGGTTTCTGTCTGCGTGTTTACCCTGCTGCAATTCCCCGGTGCAGACAGGGAGAAGATGGCCGCATTCCATGGCAACATGGACCAGGCGGTGACCGCATTTTATCAGGCTGTTGAAAAGAGCCGCTACAAAGAACAGCTCCGGAATCAGACCGTATTAATGGATCTGATCAACCTGAACACCACCTACAAGGCCGCCCGGCTCACGATCAGCAGCGCAGATGCATCCCGGGCGCTGGATGCCCGTTATGAGAAGAAGTATCCAGAGTTCTTTCCTTTTCTGAAACCCAAGGGAGACAAGGATGCCCAGATAGTCAGCAAGGCGCTGCGTAACCTGACTTCCCAGCGCGATCTGCTCCGTCGTCAGATCAGGGAGGCCCAGATAGAGAGCAGTTTTCTTGGCATGGTGGGCCGTTCGCTGGAGCCGCTCACCCAGTGGGCCGGTTTTAACTGGAAGATCAATGTGGCTATTCTTTCATCCTTTGCGGCCCGTGAATCCAGCGTAGCCACGATTGGCGTCTTGTACCAGCAAGGGGCCGACGAAAACAAAAGCCTGGAGGAACGCATGGGCGCAGAGGCTGGGAGCGGGAATTTTACTCCACTCCATGCCCTGGCTGTCATGGTTTTTTTCGCCCTCTACCCGCCCTGCCTGGCGGCCACCATTATGATTAAGGTGCAGACCGGGTCCTATAAGTGGATGCTTTTTTCCATTTTTTTCCCGACAAGTTTAGGTTTTGCGGCGGCGAGTTTTATTTTTACCGGTGGTCGCCTCTTGGGTTTAACCGGCATCCAGGTGATGGGCACTTTTTATGGACTGGTCGTGCTGCTGACCATGCTGGTTGGCTTTTTTTCAAGTCGTGGCTGGGGCAGCCCTGTCTGCCCCAGCTGGGGCAGACTGCCCAGTAAGGCTAAATAAAGCCAAAGGCCTGCACAGAAATCATAGAGGAAGGGGAAACTATGGATTGGATTGCAAGAAAAAAAACTTTTTACAGTCGTATTACCGGTTGTGTCCTCGTGTTGGCGACCGCAGCTTGGATTTTTCCGCCTGATGTCGCTGCCCACTCACTGTTTATCCAGTCAGGCCGGCATCAGGTCAGCGAGGGCAAGGTATCGCCCCTGTTCTTCTGCTATGGTCATCATTTTCCGGTCGATGACGCCATTCAGCGAAAAAAACTGGCCTATGTGCGGGTAACCGCACCGGATATGACTACTACTGAGCTAACCCTGCGTGAGGAATCTTCCCTGCATTCGTATCTGATCAACTATGAGCAGTCGGGCACCTATATTCTGACCGCAGAAAGCACCCCCGGCTATTTTGCCATGTACACCGACAAAAAAGGCCGGGAACGCCACTCCCTCAAACCCCTGAGCAGTTTTGCGGATGAGGCGCAGAAGGTGCATGCCAGTATACGTAGCAGCCAATGGGCCAAGGCGTATGTGTTTAGCGGCAAGCCCTCGGACCCGGCTCCAGGGCCGGTGGGTCTGCCTCTTGAGCTGGTGCCCGCAGCCAATCTTGCCGAACTTAAGCCCGGAGAAACCCTGGCCTTCCAAGTGTACAGCAACAAGGAGCCCTGTACCCGGGAAGGGGTTTGGGATGCCACTTATGCTGGGTTTTCCACCGAGGCGGAAGACATGTATATCCAGCAGACCAAAACAGCAGACGGCAGTTTTGTGCTGCCGGTGGATCACAGCGGGCGCTGGTTTGTCCGTTTTTCTCATAAAACCCCTGCGCCTGTAAATGCACAGGGAGAATATTTCACTGAAAAAGCGACCACAACTTTTGTCTTTGAAGTGCGGGGCGAGCGCAAACGCCCCAAAGTTGCACGCGAAGACTGAACAGCAAGCCGGATGCCTTTTAAAGGGGGGCTTCGCTGGCTTGTTGCAGGCGAATCTGGCTGCCCCTTTTAACCCTTTAGGCTATTTGCCACTGTTGAGCTGAAGAACAGGATCAGGCCGCGGTATCGTGCGGTGGCAGTATTGTCTGGCGGCCTGAAAAAGTACAAACAAAAGATGGTTGACAAGGGGGTGGTGTATTATTCTGTTTAAAAGCTTAGGTGAATCTAAATTAATTAGTATGATCAAATTAACCGTAGTCGGCATGAAGCAGTGAGAATGTTTTACCGGCAAAAATTTTCCACAAGTTGAGATTGATCTTGGCGCAACAAGACCGGATTTCGAAATCACTAACAATTTTAATGAGGTAGCTGTGTTACAAAAAAAAATGATGCTGTTGGCTTTTCTGTTGTCATTCTGCCTGATTGCCACCCAAGCCTGGGCCCATACCCCTCTGTGCTCTTGTTACGATAACGGCGATAACACCGTAACCTGCGAGGGTGGGTTTTCAGACGGTTCATCGGCATCAGGGGTCAATATGCGGGTTGAAAACAAGGATGGCTCGGTGCTGAGCGACGGCCAGATGAGCGACACCAGTGAATTCACCTTTGATAAACCGGAAGGTGGGTACAAGGTAATTTTTGATGCTGGCGAAGGGCATCAGATCATAATCGATAGCAGTAAAATTGTAGAATAACAAGCAGATAGTCTAAGCGAACAAGGAGTCTATGAATGAAAAAAATTACGTACATCCTGGCTGGTTTTGCCCTTTTTGCCGCAGCAGTCCCGGTCCAGGCCCATTTCCAGATGATCTACACCCCGGAAATGGCCCTGAAGGAGGGGGCGAAAATTCCTCTGGCACTGGTGTTCTCGCATCCCTTTGAGGCCGGTCACACCATGGACATGGGTAAGCCGGAAGAATTTTATGTGATTCGGAGCCGTGGCGAAAATGAGCCGCAGAGAACCGATCTGCTCAAAACATTGCAGCCCATCACCTGGACCAGCCTGACCAACAGCGGCAAGGCCTGGGAGACCGAATACTCCATCCGGGGTGGAGATTACATTTTTTGCCTGGTGCCCGAACCCTATTACGAGGCCGAGGAAGAAGCCTACATCAAGCAGGAAACCAAGCTAATTATTAATGGCGGCGGCGAGCCCGGCGCCTGGATGGACCCGGTGGGTCTGGCTGTAGAAATCGTGCCCCTGGCAAAGCCGTATGACCGCTGGGTGGGCAATGTATTCCAGGGCAGGGTATTGGCGAATGGCAAGCCCGTAGCCGGTGCTGAAGTCGAGATTGAATACCTGAATCATGAGCCGATGCTGGATAAAAAGGCCTTTGCAAAGAAAGCGGCTGTTGAGGCGCCCCAGGATGCCTTTGTGCTGCAGACTATTTTCGCCGATGACAACGGGGTCTTTACCTTTGGTATTCCCAGGGCTGGCTGGTGGGGTTTTGCTGCCCTGGATCTGGAGCCCGACTACACGTATAAGGGCAAAAAATGCTCCCGTGACGCGGTGATCTGGATCAAGGCTGTGGATATGAAATAAGTCTGTTGGCTTCACACCCAGGGCCGATCTTTCTGCAGCCGGAAAAGGCCGGCCTGTACAGAGTGCGCTCGGCTGTGGAACTGACATCTTGCAATACATATGGAGGCAGAGAAGGTGAACACAACCGTACAAATCATCATCATTATCGCCGTGGTGGCAGGTGCTGTCTGGTATTTGTATCGCCGTTTTCGGCGTATGCTGGATCCCAGCAGCAAGTCTTGCGGCTGCGGTTGTGGCAGCAGTGGCTGCGGCAGTGGCAATGCCTGCTTTTCTCCGCCTGTGGTCAGAGATGACGAACAGGGGCCGCGCTGATGGGTCGGACCCTCAACCTACAAAATATATGGAGGAAGTATGTATCGTTTGGCTAGTAGTCTTATCCTGTCTTTCACTTTAGGCTTACCCCTGTCTGCCTTTGCCCATGATTTCTGGGTCAATGCCGAGCACGACGCCGCAACCGGACAGGTTAAAGCGCAAATCGGGTATGGGCATGATTTTCCGGCGCCGGAGGCCATTGCTGCAGATCGAGTGCATATTTTCAAGCCACTGCGTATGGTCAGCCCTGCAGGTAGCATGGAGATGACGCAAAAAGGGGAAAATTACGCCTACGAGAGCGCGGCAAAACTTAAAAAGGGCAGCTACCTGGTGCTCGGAGACTATAAACCCACCTTTTGGGCCAAGAATGCTGAAGGCTGGAAACAGGCCAATCGCAGCCAGATGACCGATGCCACCTATTGCGAAGAAGCGGTCATGTCCGCGAAAACCATTTTGAATGTGAATGGCGGTATGGAGACAGAACTTATCAGTAAGCCCGTGGGGCAGAAGCTGGAAGTGGTACCGTTGGCAAATCCGGCCACTGTCAGGCCCGGTGCGGTTTTTCCGGTGCAGGTAATGTTTGACGGCAAACCTGTGAAGACTGCCGAGGTGAGCGCCACTTTCGCAGAGTTTCCTGGTAATGCCAAAGACAGCAAAGCCTTTTATGGCCGTACCGATTTGGAGGGCAAGATCGATATCGTGCCGCTTAAGGCCGGTTACTGGTATATGCAGGTCAAGCACACGGTGCCCTATTCAGACCTGAGACTATGCGACGAGGTGATAGCCGTGGCTACCTTAACAGCCCGTTGAAAAAGTTTGCAAGTATGCCATAATGGCATTTTCCCTAAGGAGGACGCCATGAGTCTTGGCCGGAGCAAGGAGCAGCAGCGCAG
>JAAYIE010000054.1 GCA_012744275.1 Desulfobulbaceae bacterium | reverse complement strand
GGCCAGGCAGCGGTGGAGTCGCTCATGCACTACCGCGAATATGGCCATGGCCTCTATGGCCATCCGGAGCGGCATGAGGAATCGGGCGTGTTCTTCAGCTCTGGCCGCCTGGGCCACCTGTGGAGCTATGTTAATGGCGTGGCCGAGGCTAATCCGGGTAAAAACGTCTTCCTCTTTGGCAGCGACGGTTCCCAGCAGGAGGGTGATGATGCCGAGGCGGCCCGCTATGCCGTGGCCCGCGGCTTGAATGTGAAGCTCCTTCTGGATGATAACAACGTCACCATTGCCGGGCACCCCAGTGATTACATGGCAGGATTTGATCTGGACAAAACCCTGGGCGGCCATGGCCTGACCACTCTTATCTGTGATGGTGAAGATTTTAAGAGCCTCTATACTTCGATCCAGCAGGCCCTGACCACGCCGGGCCCGGTGGCTGTGATCATCAAACGGCCCATGGCGCCGGGCGTGGCTGGCATTGAGGGCTCGCCCAAGGGTCATGACGTGATTGCCGTGGACTTGGCCGTGCAGTATCTGCACAAACAGGACCATGCTGCAGCGGCAGATCTGCTCCAGCAAAAACCAGCCAAGGCCGAAACAATAGACTACCTTGGCAGCACGGCTGAGAGCGTCAAGAACCGGGATGATTTTGGTAAGATTGTGGTGGATCTGCTCAAAAACGTGCAAAAGCCGCAGGAAAAGGTGCTGGTGGTGGATTCGGATCTGGAAGGCTCCTGCGGCCTGCACCATATCCGCAAGGCCCTGCCCGAGCTGTATGTGCATGGCGGCATCATGGAGCGCAACAACTTCTCGGTGGCCGCTGGTTTTGGCAGCGAGCCCGGCCGTCAGGGTATTTTTGGCACCTTTGCCGCCTTCCAGGAAATGGTAATCTCTGAAATCACCATGGCCCGGCTCAACAAGGCCAATGTGCTTGCCCACTTCTCCCACTCCGGCGTGGATGAAATGGCGGACAACACCTGCCACTTTGGCATCAACAACTTCTTTGCCGACAACGGCCTGGCCGAGGGCGACAATACCCGCCTCTACTTCCCGGCTGATGCCCTGCAACTGCGCGCCATTATGGAGTCTATCTTCTGGAATCCTGGGCTTCGTTTTGTCTACTCCACCCGCTCGGGCACGCCCTTTATTTTAAATGAACAGGGAGAAAAGTTCTTTGGCGAGGGCTACCGCTTCAAGCCGGATGAGGATGAAATCATCCGCGAAGGCAAGGACGGCTATATCGTTTCCTACGGCGAAATGCTCTACCGGGTCCTGCATGTGGTGGAAGGGCTGAAAAAAGAGGGGATCTCGCTGGGCCTGGTGAATAAGCCGGTGCTCAACGTGGCGGATGAGACCATGCTGACCCGCCTGGGCAAGAGCCCCATGGTGCTGGTGGTGGAATCCCAGAACGCGAAAACAGGACTGGGCATCCGTTTCGGCACTTGGCTGCTTGAGCGGGGATATGCCCCCAAGTACGGCTACATGGGTTCCTGGAAGGAAGGAGCTGGCGGCATCAGCGAACAGATACCACACCAGGGCCTGGGCCCGGACGGCATCCGCGCGCGGGTGCAAGAGATGCTGCAAAGTTCAAAATAAGGTATACTCCGTTTTGTTAGCTTGCTCAGCATGCTGGTGCCGTAAAGCCAGAATGCTGGTAAAAGAAGTACATCGCTCATAAACAGGAGGTAACTGACATGGTAGACGAGAAGAAAAATTCTGCGATCTTTACATTGCCCGAACTCCCCTTTGCAGATGATGCGCTTGAACCCGTTATTTCTGCTAAAACCCTGAGCTTTCATCATGGCAAGCATCACAAAGCCTATGTGGATAACCTCAACAAACTGATTGAAGGCACTGATCTTGCCGGAAAATCTCTGGAAGACATCATCAAGGCCACTGCAGGCAAGCAGGACAAGGCTGGCATTTTCAACAATGCCGCCCAGGTGTGGAACCACACCTTTTACTGGAACAGCCTGAAAAAAGATGGTGGCGGCGAACCGCCAGCCGAGTTGAAGAAGAAGATAGACGGCGCCTTTGGCAGCTTTGACAACTTCAAAAAAGAGTTCGCCAATGCCGCTGTCACCCAGTTCGGCAGCGGTTGGGCCTGGCTGGTCACCGATGGTACTGCCCTGCGCATCGTAAAAACGGGCAATGCGGAGGTGCCTTTTACCGACACTGGCCTGAAGCCGCTGCTCACCATTGATGTCTGGGAGCATGCCTACTATCTGGACTTCCAGAATCGCCGTCCGGATTATGCCAACGCAGTTATTGACAAACTCTTGAACTGGGATTTCGCCCTGAAGAATCTGGGCTGATCTGTTGGCCTGCCTCTTCTAGTTTAAACCACATTGATACCTGCGGGTATCATCAACACCACAGCCCGTTCAGGCTCCTGAACGGGCTGTTTCTTTAACTTGAGCATGTTCGTTCGATGCTCAGGGCGGGGTCAGGTGTTGACGGAAAGAGGTCAGCAGGGCATCCCGCAGTTTGCCTGCATCACCACCGCTGATCTGGTAGCCGCTGCCCGCGCTAACGCTTGCGCCATTGCTGAACCGGGCGGCAAAATGCCAGGTGCTGGCATCCCGGACAATAAAAGGCAGGGGCGCTATTTTACTGCTCTGCCAGTTCTGCACCTGGTGCTCGCTGATAAGGTTTTGCACGGCTCTCACCAGGGCTGCATCAGCCGGCACTTCGTCCAGCTCGATGCGGCGCTCTGCTTCATCTGCAAAGAAACTGGCGCTGAGCAAAAAGACTGCCGGGTTGTCTTCGTCCTGGCGCAGGGAAAAATTCCAGCACAAATGCCAGCTCATGTGGTTTTGGGAGAGAGAAACCGCAGTCATAACTGGTGCTGCGGCCTGCGCCGGGGTACAAGCCAACCAGGCCAGCCAAACCAGCAGCCCTGCAAGTAGAGCAAGCAGATTGCCCTGCCTTTCCTTTCTCTGAAACCGGTCATTAGGCCTTTTAGTGGTCATCTGTTCCATGCACCTGGAAGGTTTTGGCCACGGTTTTGACCAGCTCCTCATAGTTTGCCTGGGATGCCCTGGGGTAGCTGATGTCCACAATCACAGCCTTGTCTTTACTGAAAAAGCATTTCACATAGCCAATATTTTCGCCGCGATAGCCCGACAGCACAAACCAGTCGGCCTGTTCAGGCACCCGTTGCGCCCGCCTATACGTAATGCTGTCAAAACTTTGCGCAAGCTCCGCCTGGGCCTGACCAAAGCTCTGGTTCATGACGCTGTAGCCCATGGTAGCGTAGGCCCGCATCTGCAGCCCGCGGCCATCCTCTACGGTGATGCCATCGCCATTGTCTGCCTCAGTGGCAGTATATGTACCCGCTGTCCAGGCCAGGGAAAAACCAAAGCGCGCATTGCTGTAACGCGGCGCGGCAGGGTTGAAGGTGATGCCTCCCTCTGCTGTGGCTGTACCCTGCAGATACTGTTTCTTGTTCCAGGGGATAAAAATATCGTCAAAAACAAGGCCGCCGTCCATGCCGTTGTACTGGGCAGTCCAGCAGTGCTTGTCCTGTATGACGCTCTTCAGGCAGACAGCCAGATTGGGCATGCCTTCGGCAATGACGGTACGCAGCACATAGGCACTCGCCGCTTCGAGCGGCTGATACAAAAAGGCCGGTTCTTGCCTGGCTGTGCCGTCATCTTCATGACGGATCTGGCACAACTCCAGCGCGGCTGCTTCCAGACCGGCCAGGGGCAGGATGACCAGGATTTCCGTACCGTCAGCCAGTTCAGGCGCAGTCAAGGTATTAAACCTGACCCCAGGCAGTTCTGCCTGCATGCTGCGCAGTGCTTCCTCATTATAAAAATAGGCCAGCATAACCTGCGGCACAGTTCTCTTTGCCTCAGCCGCAAGGGCCAGGCCGGCCCACAGCAGGCTGAGCAGGAACACGCAGGCCAAGCCCAGAATCCATTGGTGCTGTTTCATGGCAGACTCCTGTTATTCCAATTCTATATATTTCTTTTCAAGCACTCTTCAGTGCCTGGTGTCTGAAAATCTCGCAGGAGATACCTGTATGCCCCTACCCCATGCCCTGTTCAATAAACCTGAACATTCTGATCTGCCAGCCCTGACTGGTGGGCATGATTTCTGCCTGTACGCTGGCCTCTTGCCACAGGATTTCCTTGTCGCCCATCTGCTTGAAGCGAAACATGCTGCCCTGCAAGGCCCAGGAGCCGTCGGCCTGTAATTCCATTACCTCAAAGCTGACATAGCCGGGGAGCAGGTTGTCGTCTTCCAGACCGCACAAATTACCGCTACCCTGCGTGAGCGCGCCAAAATCGAGGAAATAGCCCTTGCCATTAAAGATGGTTCCCCTGGGCGCATGGTGCTGGCGCAAGCTCTGGCTAAAGACCCGCGTGGCCACGGCATCAACCGCTTCCTTTTTGACATAACCGGTATAATTTCTGGGCATTTTTGCAAACAGGGCCGGATGGTTCCCGCGATCAAGCATGGCCTTATCCATATCGGTGAGCAGCAAAAAACACAGGGCATCATGGCTTAAATCCATCGGCTGCGCCTCCTGCTTTTCGGTAATGCCCATACTCCACAGGGTAAGCAGATCATCCTGAATCAGCACCTGCACAGCCCGGTCAAGAACAGGCGTCTGCTCAGCCTGGGCCTGCTGGCCTGGCAAGAGAATCAGGCCGCAAAAAATCAGAAGCAAACATATTTTTTTCATCATCATTCCTCACTGGCCTGGGGGTAGGTAAAAGTCAGCTCCTGAATACGCCAGATTGTACCAACCTTGCGCACCTGCAGATAAAAATTTGCCCGATTACCAATGGCAAGGAGGCCATCATCAGCCCGCTCAACTTCGCGCACCTGACCCTCCAAAATCCAGCCGATATTTTCGCCAGCGCTCTCATCCAGGTAGTCGCTTGCCCACTGGGCAAAAACATCACCTCTTGCAACCGCGTCCATGCGGCCACCGGGTGTATAGAAACTGTCTGTATCCACAAAAAAGCCCTGTTTTGCCTGTAAAATATCTGCGGCAAATGCTGGCGATGCTGATTGCTGAAGTGGCCAGCCCAGGTAGGACAAGGCCGCCTCTTGCTGGCTTACCGCCGGGTAGTATGTGGTAAAGCGGTCGGCAATGCCCGTAAAGATGCGCTGATCAGCCTCCTGGCCCGGCCTGATTTCTTCCGGCGAAAGCCGCCGGATCTCCGCTTGGGAGCCACCATGCACGGTCAAAATCAGGCTTTGTTCCGCGATAAAGGCCGGATCAAGCTGGCCATTTTTGATCTGGCCAAAGGGGCTGCCTGGGGGAGCAGCGGGCGCTTCTTCGCCAATGCCAGCAATGCCCAATTGCCAGAGCCTGGCCACGTTGTCGAGCAGGAGCAGGCGATCCTGGCGGGAAAGCGCGGGCAGGGTATCTGTGGCATTCGCGCTACTGCTTGCAGGCGCTTCGGCAGCGGCTGCGCCCATCGGCAGAAACAGTACCGGCAGAAAGAAGATCGACAGAAAGAAAAGTGGCAGCAACAGCGCTGCAAGCAAACCGGCACTGCCTGGCAAGAGCAGGCAAGCCCTACTGCTGCCTGTTTCTGAAATAGTATTTCGCCCTGTTGTGGTCATACAAGCTCCCTCATCATGTGATTGCAGTATTGGTGCAGCGCCATTAGCTGCATGTTCAGTACAAAATGGACAGAAAAATATTCTGTTAAAATTGCAAGTTACGTTGTATGTTCTGCTCAAAAAAATTTTCTTGTGACAAAATCAGCCAAAGGTTGTTTTTCAAAAATATACAGGTAAACTTATATTATTCATCAAGAAAACTTAATTGTTGAATTCATACTACAATTCATACTACTGGAGACAGAGACATGCCAGACAACAGCTACACCCAAGTAAGCCAGAGCAACTGGTTCTCCCGCATCGGCACATCATTTAAAGGCATGGGCTTTGGCCTCTTGCTGCTTGCCCTGGCCACGGGCCTGCTCTACTGGAACGAAGGCCGGGCTGTGCGCACCGGCGATGCCATTGGCGAGGCCCAGCGCGTAGCCGTAGCCATGCCAAGCGCCGCCACCATTGATCCTGCCTTTAACGGCAAGCTTGTCCATGTTTCGGGCCAGGCCACTACCAAAGACATGGTGAGCGATCCGCTTTTTGGGGTGGCGGCCAATGCCATCAGCCTGGTACGCAAGGTGCAGTACTACCAGTGGGTCGAGAAGAGCAAGAGCGAAACCCAGCAAAAGATGGGCGGCGGCGAAGAGACCATCACCACCTATACCTATGAGCAGAAATGGGTGGACAAGCCTGTTGATTCGCAGGATTTCAACCAGCCGCAACGCTACCGCAACTCGGTCAATCTCCAGACTGAAAAGGGGCAATGGTATGCAGCGCTGGTACAGCTTGGCGCTTACCGCTTGCCCGAATTCCTGCTGCGCTCCATGAGTGGCGCGGTTCCGCAGGATACCGGCCTGAGCGAAGCAGAGCAGGAAGCCCTGCACCACAAACTCTTTCCAGATTCTTCCCTTGCCGCGTCAGCGGTTTCGGCCCCTGGCTATCGCCACAACCGCGCCTATGCCGCAGCAGGCCAAGAGCAGGATCGCTCGCCCATGGTGCAGGTTCGGGGCAACACGCTTTATCTGGGTCGCGATATGGATAAGCCCAATATCGGCGATGTCATGGTTTCTTTTTTTGTAGTGCCCCAGGCCGAGGTGTCCATCATCGCTCAGGTGATTGGCGATACCTTTGAACCCTTCCGCGCTGCCAATGGCACGAGCTTCAGCAGCCTGCGCATGGGCGTGCTCGGCATGGACAATATGTTCGAGGATGCTAAAAAGGCCAACACCACGCTCACCTGGATTCTACGGGTTATCGGCATTCTGCTGGCCATTGGCGGCTTGAAGATGCTGATTGCGCCGCTGCAGGTTCTGGCCAGCGTGGTGCCCTTGCTGGGCCGCATTGTGGGTGCAGGCTCCGGCCTGGTGGCCAGCCTGCTGGGTTTGTCTTGGTCTTGCCTGATTATTGCCCTGGCCTGGCTGCGCTTCCGGCCCATGCTGGCGCTTGGCCTCTTGGCCGTGGCCGTGGTTTTGGTGGCGCTGCTGTTCTTCAAAGGGAAAAAAAGTGCCGTCAAGCTTGAGACAGGCGTTTAAGCAGATAGTTAGCCAGGTATTTGGGCAGGTATGCAGGCAAGCCTGTGGAATTACAAAAAATGGAGATAAGCATGAGCCGTATCCAAGGCAAAAACATACCCTATCTGCTGCTGGCAGCTGCCGTACTCGCTCTGACCGGCATTTTCGGGCTTTCTGGCTGCGCCTTCAAGTCAGCAGGGCCATCAGAACCACTGCATCTGACCATCCTGCATACCAATGACACCCATGCCAACTGGGGCGGACACAGCAAGGATGGTCGTATCTGCTACGAAGCGCTGTGCGAAGAGGGCTCCGGCGGTATTCTCCGGGCTGATCAGGCTATCCGGGCTATCAGGGCTCCCCAGACAGGTAGCACTGGCAGCCAGAAACCCGCCACCCTTCTCTTGGGCGCGGGCGATCAGTTCCAGGGCACCCTCTTCTACACCCTGCACAAGGAGGCCATGGCCGCAGAGGTGGTAAACAGCCTGGGCTATGACGCCTTTGTGCCGGGAAATCACGAGTTTGATGACGGCTGCGAAGGCTTTGCCAGCTTTGTGCGCGCCCTGAAAACGCCGGTGCTGGCAGCCAATCTGGCCTTTACTCCAGAAGGCCCGGCCCCCCCGGTCTCTTTAGCGCCCTGGCTGATAACCAAACGGCAGGGGCATCGCATCGGCCTGGTGGGCCTGGTCAACCCGGATACCCCGAATCTGTCTTCTCCGTGCAAGGAAGCCCGCTTCAGCGCGGTCGAGCCTGCCTTGCAAAAGGCCCTGGCCGAACTGCAGGCGCAGCAGGTGAATATCATCATTGTGATGACCCACCTCGGCCTGGCTGATGACCGCGAACTGGCTCGCAAGTTTGACGGCATCGACATTATTGTGGGCTCCCACACCCATTCCCTCTTGTCCAATAGCCATGCCAAGGCGCTTGGCCCCTATCCGGTGGTGGAGACCTCGCCTGCGGGCAAACCGGTGCTGGTGGTCACCAATGGCTATGCCCTTAAAAATCTGGGCCGGCTTGAGGTGGTTTTTGATGAGCAGGGCGTGGCGCAGAGCTGGAACGGCGAACCCATCCCCCTCAATGATGCTGAACTGGCCAACCTGCAGGCCCCGCCCGCAAACGCCGAACTGGCTGCGATGATGCACAACAGGGCAGTTCCAGTGCAGAATATGCTGACCGAACCGGTGGGCAACATTGTGGCAGACACGCCTGCGGGCCAGCCTTTGGAAAGGCCCAATGTCCTCATATGCCGGGCCGGAGAATGCCGCAGCGGCAATCTGGTGAGCGATGCGCTCCTGCACTACTGGCAGGGCGCGGCTGATATTGCCCTGGTGGGCGGCGGCACCCTGCGCAATCCCCTGCCTGCTGGCCCGGTGAGCACGGGTGATATTATTGCTGCCATTCCCTTTGAAAATAACCTGATGCTGGCGGAAATGGATGGCGTTACCCTGTTGGCTGCCCTGGAACAGGGGCTGTCTCGCTATGAAGAGGGCAAGGGCTTCTTTCTGCAGGTTGCAGGGCTGCGCTACAGCTTTAAGGCGGAAAATCCGCGCGGTTCCCGCCTGCTCTCTGCCTCGGTACTCGGTGCGGATAAGACCTGGCAACCGGTGCAGCCCCAGGCCCGTTACCGGGTGAGCACCAGCTCCTTCCAGGCCCGTGGCGGCGATGGCTTCACCATGCTGGCCGGGCTGAACTGGCGCGACTCGGAGCAGAATATCAGCGATGTGGTGCGGGAATATATCAGCACGCGCTCGCCTGTAGAGGTGCAATTGGAAGGGCGGATTATCAAAAAATAAGGCCCTTGCCAGCTCCAGGCCGCCGTTACACAACCGTAGTATTCGATTTGTATTCAACTTTAGCAGGGAAGCTGACAAACACATCGCCACCCTTTTTTTAGGAACGACACCATGCTCACCACTGTTGCCATCATGTTCGTCATCCTCCTTATAGCCCTTGTTGTTGGCGGTTTTCTGATCCTGTTCTACAACGGGCTGGTGCGGGGAAAAAACCGGGTGGAGGAGGCCTGGAGCGGCATCAGCGTGCAGATCAAGCGCCGTCATGATCTGATTCCGGCCCTGGTCAGAACCGTGAAAGGCTATGCCACCCACGAAAACGAAACCCTGACCCGGGTGACCGAGGCCCGCAGCCAGGCCATGTCTGCCCCGCCAGACAGCCTGGCCAGCGTGATTCAGGCAGAAAACGGCCTTTCCCGCGCCCTGCGTTCGCTTTTTGCGGTGGCAGAAAATTACCCTGCGCTCATGGCCAGCGAAAACTTTCTGCAGCTCCAGGCGCAACTCAGCCAACTGGAAGACGAAATCCAAATGGCGCGACGCTACTATAACGGCACTGCCCGCGAGCAGAACAACCGCGTACTCCAGTTTCCCGGCAATCTCATTGCAGGCACCTTTGGCTTCAGCAAAATTGCCTATTTTGAGCTGGACGACGAATCTGAGGCTGAAATGCCGGAGGTGCAGTTCTGATCTTTACGTAACTGCAACGGTGCCAGTACCTTATGAACCGCCTGATCTTGAGCCGCCCCACCCTTAGCCTCCTGCTCATTCTGCTGGCCTGGCCCCTTGCCCTGCCAGGCCCGGCTGCTGCGGCAGTGGATATCCTGCGCATGAATGTGCTGGTGGATATCGCCAGTGAAGACCAGTTGACCGTGACTGAAGAACTGGTGGTGGATGTTTTGGGCGCCAATGCCAACCGTGGCATCTACCGCGATATTCCCATCAATTCCCGTTGGAAGGATCTGGCCCGCCGCAAGGTCGATCTCAAGGTGCTGACCGTCATGATTGACGGCAAGCACTATCCCACGGATGATATCAACAACGAATATCCCTTTGTCCGCATCTATCTGCGCGACAAAAGCGCCTACCTCAGCCCGGGCAAACATAATTTTGTTCTCAAGTATACGATCACCCAGCAGCTTGGTTTTTTTGCCGACCACGATGAACTCACCTGGAATGTGACTGGTTCGGGCTGGGCAACAGGGGTGGGCAGCTCCCTGTGCATGGTCTTGCCTCCTGAAGGGACCAGTTTTACCGACTACCGGGCCTGGCTTGGCCTTGCAGGCTCAAAGGATACGTCGGTGCGCTTTGGCGCTATGGAAATCAAGGGCCGCGAGGCGCTGATTTTCAAAACAAAAAGGCCGGTCAAATCCGGCGAGCACTTCACGGTTGCAGTCTCCTGGCCCAAGGGCTTCATCACCCCCGCACCTACTCTCAGGCCCGCAGAGGCGGCAGTATTCACCTGGTTGCTGCTGGCCCTGTTGGCAGGGGTCTGCCTTACCAGCGCTTTGCTGTGGTTCTTTTTTGGCCGGGATTTCAACCCCGGCCCGGCCATCGCCCGTTTTTACCCGCCCGAGCTGCCCCCGCGCCTGCGCAGGCATAAAGGCCGTCAGAACGAACGGCTCTCTGCTGCTGCGGTGAATTATCTGTGGAACAAGGCCAATCTGACTGCTGCTGGCCTGGCTGGTCTGTGCATCAGCCTGATCGAGCGGGGAGACTGTACGGTGCAGGGCGACAGCCAGAGCGGCTTTGCCATCACAGGCTTGCAGGTCAGTTCTCAGATTGCCGAAGAGCGCGCCGTGGCCAAGAAGCTGGCTGGCAAAACCATAGAGCTTAAAGGCAGCGACAAGGAGGCGGGCGAAAGACTTTCTGCCATGCACAGCGCCTGCCAGGACGAGCTTGAAATTGAGTACAGGGGCCAGTGGCAAGACAATTTCCTGCCCATCTGCCTGAGTTTTCTGCCTGCGCTGCTGGGCCTGCCCCTGCTTTTGCGCTGGCATCTCGGCCCCTTTGACCGTTGGCCTGCTGAGCTGGGAGACTACGCAGTTGCAGGCTTTTTCGTGGCCATTCTGCTGCTGGTTATTGTCAAATTCGTCTGGAACCTGATCCACCGGGCGCGGATCTGGAAAAGCCTTGTCGGCCTGGTGGGCGCGATAGCCCTGGCTGCCTTTTTGGCCTGGATCATGTCCAGTAATCTTGCCGATGCCTCTGGCAATATCTGGAGCGGCCTGGTGTGGATATTCAGCCCGCTGCAACTGGCGCTTATGGTGGCAATAGTGCTTGCGCCCTGCCTGTTTATCCCCATCATGGATGTCCCTTCCCACGAGGCAGCCCTGCTCCGCCAGGAAATTGCCGGGCTGGCCCTGTATATTGGCGCGGCCGAGGCAGATCGCCTCAACATGTTCAACCCGCCGGACAAGCCGCTGCAACTCTACCAGCGTCTTTTGCCCTATGCCGTGGCCCTTGGCCTGGAAAAGGCCTGGGGCGCGAGTTTTGCCCGGGATTTGGCCGAAGCCTCGCAGGCGGCCAGCGAGGATATGGCTGACCCTGCTGTCCGGTTTTTGAGCGACTCCAGAAACCTGAGGAGCTTTTCCCGCAGCATAACCAACAACATGAGCAGTTATACCCTGAGCCTCAACGCTTCCGGCAGCTCTGGCAGCTCCGGCGGCTCATCCTTCAGCTTTGGCGGTGGCGGGGCTGGTTCTGGTGGGGGTGGTGGCGGTGGTGGCGGCTGCTGATGCCGTTTTCAGGGCAAAGCGCTCTGTGTTGGCCTCAGCTTATATCCGCCTGCTTGCTGCTCTTGTTCCAGGCCATAGTTCCAGACAAGGCAACAGGTAACATCACACGCAACACCAACAGGAAAAAGGAGCACCCATGGCTCTTCTTGGCATTGATCTTGGCACCTCCAATAGCCTGGCTGCCCTGTGGAAAGAGGGTCAGGCCCAGCTTGTTCCCAATGCGCTGGGCGAACTGCTCACTCCCAGCGCAGTCAGTCTGGATGATGACGGCAGCGTCCTGGTGGGTCAGGCCGCAAAAGAGCGCCTGGTCTCAGCCCCGGAGCAGAGCGTGACCGGCTTCAAACGCTTTATGGGCACCGATAAAAGCTGGACTTTGGCAGGCCGCCGCTTCCTGCCCGAAGAGCTGTCTGCCCTGGTGTTGCGCAAGCTGCGGGAAGATGCCGAGGCCTGGCTGGGCGAGAGCATCAGCGAGGCAGTGGTCAGCGTGCCCGCCTATTTTAACGACAGCCAGCGGGCTGCTACCAAACGGGCTGGTCTTTTGGCTGGTTTGAAGGTGGAACGGCTCATCAACGAGCCCTCGGCTGCGGCCCTGGCCTGCCGTATGCACGATCCCGAAGGGGACAACACTGCCGTGGTTTTTGACTTTGGCGGCGGCACCCTGGATGTGTCGGTGGTGGAGAGTTTTGAAAATGTCATCAGCATTACTGCGGTCTGCGGCGATAACCGCCTGGGCGGCAGCGATTTTGACCACGAAATTGCCCTGCGCTTCTGCGAGAAGAATCAGCTCTTTTTTGAACAGCTTACGCCGCAGGAGCGTGCTGCCCTGCTGCGCCAGGCAGAGCTGTGCAAACGCCAGCTTTCCAGCCAGAAAGAGGTGCTCCTGCAGGTGCCGAACCTGGACGGCAGCCTGAGCCTGAACAATCAGCAGCTCATAGATCTTTGCAGCCCCCTGTTCCAGCGCATGGCCACGCCCCTGCGCCGCGCCCTGGCCGACAGCCGCACCCCGCTTGAGGCAGTGGATAGCTTTATTCTGGCGGGCGGTTCCTGCAAAATGCCGGTGGTGCAGGGCTTTTTGCGGCACCTGCTGCAACGCGAGCTTGACCAGCCCCTGTCGCCGGATACGGTGGTTGCCCTGGGAGCAGGTGTGTACAGCGGCATCAAGGAGCGCAACCCGGCCATCCGCGACCTGGTGCTGACTGACCTCTGCCCCTTTACCCTGGGCACCGGCATTACCAGTGGCGAGGCCAATGGCCCGCTGCGGCTTTCCCCCATTATTGAGCGCAACAGCGTGCTGCCCACCAGTAAAACGCAGAACTACTATACCATCAGCGACATGCAAAGCAGGCTGATCGTGGATGTGTACCAGGGCGAGGAGCGGCTCTGTAAAGACAACCTCAAGCTGGGCGAACTGGAGGTGCCGGTGCCAGCCCGGCCCGCCGGAGAGGAGGGCGTGGCCGTGCGCTTCACCTATGATCTTAACGGGATTCTGGAGGTGGAGACCACTGTGCTCTCCAGCGGTGAAACCTGGTGCAAGGTCTTTTTGGGACAGGGCAGCGATATGAGCCAGGAAGAGGCCCAGAAACGGCTGCAGGAACTGGCGGCCCTGAAAATTCACCCCCGTGAGCGTGAAGAAAACCGTACCCTGCTGGCCTGGGCCGAGCGTCTTTACGCCGAAACTCTAGGCCCGGAACGCGAGCGCATAGCCGCCATGTATGACCGCTTTCAGACGGTGCTGGCCAGCCAGGAAGATTGGCGCATCCACCGGGCGCGGCCAGATTTTGCGCTATTTCTTGAGCAGATGGAAAGCAGGCTGCAGGGTTTTGGTATTTTTCCCTCAGACCCGCAGCATGAAGAGGCCTGGGAAAGCATGGCCCGCAGTTGGACAGACGAGGAACAGGACAATCTGGAGCAGGAAGAAGACGACCGCATTGCTTCAGGCCGCCGCAGACGCGGCCCTGGCCAGGGTTTCATCCACTGATACATCCACTGATGCATCTACTGATATATCCGCTGATGAGCTGCTGGAAACTCTTGGGCATAGGCCCGACCACCGACCTGGCCCGCATCAGAAAGGCCTATGCCGCCAAGACGCGGCAACTGCACCCGGAAGAGCAGCAGCAGGCCTTTGCCCTCTTGGCCGAGGCCTATCAGGAGGCCCTGGTTTATGCCCGCGACCATGCGCAAAGGAATGAACAAAGGCATGGGCAGAGGCGAAGGCCCCAGCCAGAACGTGAACAGCAGGCCCAGCAAACTCCAATACCCCAGGCAAGTACAGCGGAGGCCACAGGGGAGGCAATTGCCGAGCTGATTCCTGCCTTGAGCACCTTAGGCTCTCCACAAAGGGAAGATGATTTTGCCCCAGTTGCCGTTCAGCCTGAGCAGGGCAATGCCGCAGCAGAGCAGAACCTGCATTTCCCACGCAATACCACTACCAGCGCTGCAACAAACCCGGCAGCAAGCAGGGCAGTAAATCCAGCAACAAGCAGGCCTGCAGCATCCGGCCCCTCGCTGGATTTTTCTGCTGCTTCGCTTGCTTCTGCTCCGTCTGCTGCCGCAGCCGCGCAAAGCTACAACTCCGAACCTGCACCGACACCAGCACCGGCACCGGCAATGAGCAACGACCAGAGCCACACCCTGGACTTTGCCGGGCTTGCCAGCCCCGACCCCCATCCCAGCGCCAAGCCCGACGCGATCAATGCTGCCAACGCAGGCCTTCCTGCCCTGGCCTATCCCGCCGCCGCGGTTGCAACGGACGCAGTTGCAAGCCCAGCACTTGCGGCGACAGCAGCAATTCCACCACTTGCCGCTGGCGCGGAATGCGGGCTGGACTTCAGCTGCCTGCTGCAGGCAATCTCCAGGGATACTGAACTCCCCCTCCCGCAGGTGCAGGTGCAGGAACAAACCTGGCAAGAACAAACCATGCAGGAGCAGCGGCAAGTGCTGCTGCAGCGTGTGCAGGCCCTTGCCGCAGACCAAGACAAGCGCGACAATGAGGAGGCCTGGCAGGCCCTGCTGGCAAGCAGGGATTTTACCGCCCTGCGGCTGAATCCGGTCTTTATTGTGGACCTGGGCCGCTTCTGTCAGGCCCATGCCGATCTGCCCCTACCTCTCTTGGCCGAGTTGTACACCATCTACGAGTGCCATCGGCCACGGGCGCGGCACACCCGATTGGGCCGCCTGCTGCACGAGCGTCTGGGCCTTGCCGACGAGGCCTGGGCCGCCCCGCCCTTGTCGTCAGAATCCCAAGATACGCCGGGCCTGCCCGATGCCGATGGCGCAGATATCCGCAGCCTGAGCCAGCAGGTGCTTGCCGGTATCCAGCGTTTGGCTAGCAGCCCGCGCTGGCAGGCAGAACTGCAAACCTGGCTTTTGGCCCTGCAGACCCCGGCCTTCCGCATCCTGCAGCACCAGCCGCTTTTTCTTCTGGCCCTGGCCAGACAACTACAGGCTAGGCCTGCGCCGCCCGCCCTGCTCACTGCTCTGGCCCGCATGTACGAGCGCAACTGCAACTGCAGCCACCCTGGCCCGGTGTATGCGCCTTTGGCCCTCCAGCTCAAGCCCTGGTTCCATGCGGCCAGAGCCTTGCCCCTGCCGCCGAAAAATCCGGCCCTGCACAGGCTTTTACTCGATTCGACCACAGTGCGCGGGCTGGCCGGGTTTTATACCGAAGAGGTTTTGCGGCGTTTGGCTGCCACAGCCCGGGAGTTTCGCTACAGCGAGCAGCGCCGGCCCTGGGATGCGGTCTTTCGTTCGCCGGAGTTTTTGGCGATCCGTCATGAAGCATATTTTCTGGAACAAATGCTGCACTTTCTTGACCTGCCCGGCCTGCCCGCAGCCTTTTGGCCCGCGCTGGAGGATGCCTTTCGGGATGTGCTGGCGCAGAACCCTGATTTGGCAAATAGCCCTGCACAGAATCTGGCGCACATCCCCCAGGTGCATCCCCAAGTGCATCCCCAGACACTGCCGCCCGCAGCCGCCGTAGAAAAAATCCGGGCCAGGCTGGAGCTTCGGCAGAACAGCAAGGCCCTGCAGCGGCAAGGAGCGCCAGGGCAAACAGCGCAAGATCAGAAAGGACAGAAGGGGTTGCTGCACCTGTGGCGCAACCGGCCCTGGTTGGTGAGCTTGGGGCTTTTCATGCTGCTGGGCTTTCTGTTTCTGCGCCTGCCCCCCTTTGCTGCCCTGCTGGTGGGCCTGGTCTTGCTGTGCGTTTTGGTGTTGTTCTGATTTCCATCTATCCATCTATGTAAGGAGGGAAAAATCATGCCCAAAAAACAATCCATGCTCAACATCCTGGCCGCGTTCATCCTGCTGGCCGTCACCCTGCCTGCCGCTGCGGCCAAGGCCGAGGGCCTGCCTACCAGCTACAGCGAGTTCAAGGCCCGCTGCCAGACCGCCTGCCAAAGCCCTGAGGGCGCGATCAAAATGTATTTTGATGCGGTCTTCTGCTATCTGGACCCGGCCCGCCGCGCCGAAGCCACAAAAATGCTGCGCTATATCCTGCACGCTGGCCCCAACTGGGAGCGCAGCCCCAACCACAACATCTTCAGCGAACGACTGCGCGATCCCTCGCAGCACTACATCTTCCGCAGTTTTGCCGCAGGCAGCTCGCCAGACAACAACTACCAGATGTCAACAGACAATTACCGCCTGCTCATTGCCAATACCCGGCAGGAGGCCGATGATTTTGTCGCCCTCAGCCTGGTCAGCAGCGGCGCGGACAGCCCCCGCCGCGTCACCCTGAAACGCTATGAAGACGGCCAGTGGTACATATTCAGCAATGCCGGCACCTATGCCCAGGTGCGCAAGCCCCGGCAAGTGGCTCCCAGCACCAGCCACGATGCAGATTATGACCACCTTCCCGCAGCCGAAGCATTGCCGGCGCAATAACCCCTGCCCTGTAAGGAGACCTTTATGAACACTACATTTTCCGCCCCTGCACTCTGCTGCGGCCTGCTGGCCCTGCTGCTCTGTCTGCCGGTTTGCAGCCTGGCCGCGCCAGCAAAAGAAAAAGTTTTGCTGGATACCGACATGGTGGAAGCCTTTGACGACGGCGTGGCCATGGTCATGCTGGCCAATGCGCCCAATGTTGAGCTGGTGGGTATTACCACGGTAACCGGCAATTCCTGGGTGCAGGAGGGTACTGCCTATACCCTGCGTCAACTGGAGATTGAGGGCAAAAACATTCCGGTGGCCGAGGGTATGCGCTACCCGCTGCGACCCCAGCGGCACGAGCTGTTCGAGATGGAACGCAAGCAGTTTGGCATGGGCCATGACGCCTGGCTGGGTTCCCTGGGCCGGCCCGAGCCAGCCTCGTGGAAGGCCTTTTACCAGGAACACTACGCAAGAGCGCCGCAGTACCAGCCCATCGACATCCATGCCGTTAATTTTATTATTGATACGGTGCGCGCCCACCCCAACGAAATCACCATTGCCGCCATTGGCCCCTGCACCAACCTGGCGGCCGCCATCCGCATGGCCCCGGACATTGTGCCCCTGGTCAAACGGGTGATCTACATGGGCGGCTCCTTTTTCCAGCCTGGCAATGTGACGCCTGCAGCCGAATTCAACTGGTGGATCGATCCGGAGGCAGCGCAAATTCTGGTGCGCGCGCCCTTTAAGGAGCAGATTGTTTTTGGCCTGGATGCGTGCGAAAAGGTGGTGTTCCGCGCCGAACACTACCAGCGTTTTCTGAAGACCCTGGGCGCAAGCCAGCAGGCCGATATCCTGCGCTCAACCTTTGTTGGCCAGATGTTTGGCAAAGACCCGAACTTCACCCATTTTGTCTGGGATGTGCTGGTGGCCGCGGCCATTATAGAGCCAGGCATTATTACCCAGGAGCGCACCCTGAACATTGATGTCAACACCCAGTACGGCCTGTCGTACGGGCAATCTTTGGCCTATCCCAAGTTCTCGCCGCCAGGCACCCAGCCAGTGCGCATTGTCACCGAGATTAACGAAAAACGGTTCTGGGATATGCTCAACGACCACACCTACTGGGATTCGGCGCGGAACTAGCTGGTGCGGTAAGGTATGGTGAAAATATGATGAAAAGTATTGCCCACAAACACCTGCTCTGTGCCGCCGCCTTCCTGCTTGCTGCCATGCTGCTGGCACAGGCCGCGGCCTGGGCCGAGGCCAAGGCCTATGGGCCGGAGGATTTTCTGGCCTCTGCTGACAGTGGCCTGAACTATGAGTATGAAAAAATTCTGCACGCCTATGGCCAGGATCATGCCTTCATTGCCAGGCTCAAGGCCTCCCAGCGGGCCTGGCTCCGTTTTCGTGATGCGGAAATGGCAGCCCTGTTTCCGGAAGAGCAGAAAGTGCTGCGGCCCGGCAGCGGCCTGAGCGAGGCGCAGATGCACTGGCTGGCTGTTTTGACTGAAGAGCGCGCCGTGCAACTGCGGCGCTGGGTCTATGGGGTGGAGAATGAGGAATATCCCAGCTCGATCAGGCCAAGGGCCAAATAAGAGGAGCCAATAGGAGCCAACATGAAAAAAATAATCCCTGCACTTGTATTGCTGGCAGCACTGCCCTCCATGGCGCTGGCCCAGCCCAAAATCGATCAGAACTGCCGCTACAAGGGCATAGTCCTGCAGGGCAAGGTTAAGGAGGTCAGCTCAGGCGCTGATATCAGGATTAAAAGAGTGAACGCCTTTCCCGATCTCAAGGTGGAGCTGGTGAAAAGTTTTCCCGACAAATGCGGAAAATGGCAGTGGGTGGACAGTTTTCCGGATTTCACCGTGCAGTTTGTGGATGCCTTTCCGGAACTCTCTGTCAGCTTTGTCACCGCCTTTCCCGGCCTGCCCTGATACAGCCCGCATAGTCCTCTCTCCTCTCCATTCATGCAAAGACAAGCCATGCTTACAAAAATTGCGAACAATAAACGAACAACAAGGCCAGCCCCATCATCTTCCAGCAGGTTTTTTGCCAGCCTGGCGGCGACCCTGCTGCTGAGCGTCAGCCTGCTTGCCGGCGGCATTTCTGTCGCCCTGGCCGATAATCCGGCTAATCTGCAACTGGTTTGGGCGCGGACAGCGGGTAAGCAAACACCCATCTATGCTGAACAATCCACCGCCTCGGCCATTATTGCCCGCTATGACAGCAAGCATGTGCTCACCATTGCCGGGGTGGAGGAAAGCCAAGGCCAGCGCTGGTACGAGGTGGTCTGGCCCTTTACCGGCTGGCTGAAGGCCGAGGATGCCTGGTTTGTCAAGGGCGAGTACGACCCGGCCAGTTTGCCGCTGGTGGAACGTCTGATTCTGCGGCTGCATGTGGATCTGGGCAATTACCCGGAGGCTTCAGAGGCCCTGTTCGGCAAGGCGCAGACTGCCAACTACAGCCTGGAAGATCCGGGTTTTGGCCAGGTGGTCTGCCAGACCCTGACCTGGAATGGCCTGATTATCCGCTACGAAAACTCCTACAAAGACCCCAAATCGGCCTGGATTGCTAAGGTTTCGGCCGGGCCGGGCAGCAAGGCTGCCTTTGGCCCGATAACGGTGGGCGCGCCTGCCAGCTCTTTACAGGCGTTGGACCCCAGCTTTGATGCCCAATACGGCGAGGAACTGATTCTGGAGGAGCCCCTGCAGCGCTTCCGCTTCACCGTGCAGGAGGGCAAGGTACATTCCATGCACTTTGCCACAGGCGCAGACACCAGTTTTCTGGAGCTTCCGTAAAAGCAGGCCAGTAACAGCAGCAGAGCAACATCATCATATCTATTCAGGGAACAGGGGGAACATTATGCGAACAACCTTAGGGCAAAAATTGAGCACGGTCTGCATACCGATCTCTATAGCAATCTGCACCTCGCTTTGCATCTGCTGCTCAGCTTGGCTAGCACCGGCAAGCGTACAAACTGCACAAGCTGCAGAAAATACAACCAGCGGCGCTGCCCTTATCGCTGCCGTGAACGAGGGGGATAGAGAGCAGGTAGAAGCCCTGCTGGCTGCGGGCGCGCCGGTGAATGCAACAGACAGCCAGGGACTAAGCGCGCTGGATCATGCCCTGGCCTTTGCCCCGGCCTGGGCTGCGCCTGATTTTGCCGGCAAACTGTTACAGCAGGGCGCAAAACCCGGTCAGGGCAAGGTTGATCCGGCCCTGGCCCTGAGCAGGCTCCTGGTCAGTTCAGCCCCGGCAAGCGACATTGCAGCCTTTCTGGAGAAAGGTTTTAACCTGGATGAGCGTCTGCCCAACGGCTTTACCCCCTTTCTCTGGGCCGCGACCAGTGGCGCCTTGCCCGCCTACATCGACGCCTTTATCGCCCAGGGCACAACAGTGAACCAGGCCTTGCCGCCCAATGAGCTGACCGGCACAGAGCCTGGTGACGAGGCCCTGATTCTGGCGGCCAAATACAATCCCCGGCCTGCCATAATCAGCGCCCTGCTGCGGCACGGGGCCCAGGTAAATACGCTTTCAACCGCCCTGAATGAATCGCCCCTTCTGGCAGCCTGCTGCCAAAACCCCGACCCCCTGGCCGTAGCCCAGGTGTTGCTGGATGCGGGCGCAGATGTGAGCGTTGCAAATGGCGTTTCCTACACTGCCTTTATCTGTGCCGCCGGGCGCGAGGGGGCCTCGCCCCTTTTGGAACTCTTGGTGGAGCGGGGCGCGGATGTGCGCGACCTATCCGATGGCGGCGGCACGGCCATGCACGAGGCGGCCATGCGCAACCCGGATGCCCGGGTGATTCGCACCCTGCTAGCCCTGGGTACGCCGATTAACGGTTTACCCGCCAAAGAAGAGGCAGAGCTGAGCACCGACAGCGTGCTGCGCCTGGCCCTGGAGTATAACCCCAACCCTGAAGTAGCGCGTATTTTGCTGGCCAGCGGGGTGGATACCAGCCGCCGCAACGAAAACGGCAAACTGGCCTGGGAAGACCTGCCCGCTGAACGCCGCACCTGGCTGAAAAAACATGGTCTGGATACGCTGTTAGTCGGTGCCGGTGCTGGTACTGGCGCGACCGCCGCTGCTACCAGTACAAGTCCTCAAAAATCCCAGCCTGCGCAAAACCTGGCCTCGCCCGCAAGCGCGTCCACCGCAGCCATGGCAATACAGGATGTGACTGCTACTCTTGATGTGCGCAGTCTGCCCGGTGTTGTGGGGAACCTGGTTAAGGCACTGCGCTTCAACGATATTCAGGGCAACAACCTGGTTGTGCTCACCCAAAGCGAGGAGCAGTTCCGCAACAAGCGCGGCGAACCGGGCAGCTATCTGCGCGATCAGGAATTTTTCGTCCATCGTTTTCTCATCAATAGCGACGGCTCCAAGGTGCAGATGTGGCGGGTGAAGGATTTTGTCTATGACTGTGAGTATGACCTGCGGCTGGAGTTTTTTACCGATGCCCTGCAGGTGACGGATCTGGATCAGGATGGTCTGGCCGAGGTCTGGATGCCCTACCGCCTGGGCTGCCCGGCAGACCCCAACCCCATTTCCATGAAAATCATCATGTACGAGGGTGCACAGAAGTATGCCATGCGCGGCGAAACGAGAAGCATGGTCAATCCTGGCCAATATGCGGGCGGCGGCTATACCATGGACAAGGTCTTTCGCGAGGGTCAGGCCGTGTTCAGAGATTTTGCCACCAAACTGTGGGCTGCCAGGGTGAACGAATAATTCCAGTTCCATCTTAAAGCGCTACGGCTTGTTCCCATGCTCTGGCGTGGGAACAAGCAAAACCTATTACAGAGCAAAAAATGCAGATACTGGAGAATATAAAAAACGGCTCTACCGACCTTACAGAAAGCGAAGTGCTTGCACTGCTGCACATAAAAAATAATTCACGCCAGTTTTATGAGTTGCTTTTTCTATCAGATCAATTGAGCCGGAAAAAATTCCATACAAAAGGTTATGTATTTGCACAAATTGGTATAAATGCCGAACCTTGTTCAAAAAATTGCCGATTTTGTTCAATGGGGAGTAGTCATTATGTGCTGGATGCGAGCTGGCAGAAAAATGCACAAACCATTCAGGATGAGCTGCAGGTCTTGCTTAAACAGGGGATTGATGATTTTTTCCTCATGACAACGGCAGACTATCCTGTTGCCCAGTTCATACGCATTGCAGAAGCTGCACGAAAAGTGCTGCCAGAACATATTCGCTTTGTGGCCAATATTGGTGATTTTGATTTTGAAACAGCTCAGACCTTAAAAAACATTGGCATCACAGGGGCATACCATATCAACCGCCTGAGAGAAGGAAGGGATACACGTATTGAAAGTGCAACCAGAGAAAAAACTCTTGAAAATATTCTGCGGGCTGGGCTTGAACTTTACTACTGTATTGAACCAATTGGGCCTGAACATAGTTATGAGGAGCTCAGCAAAGAGATTATGCGGGCAAAGAATATGCAGATAGCCGTAATGGCGGCAATGCGCCGTATTCCAGTGCCTGGGACACCCCTTTTTGCATATGGGAAAATTTCTGCAACAGAACTGACAAAAATTGTGGCTGTTACCAACCTTGCAGTTAACCCGTCCAGGGCTATGAATGTTCATGAACCAGTGCAGATGGCGCTGCTTGCCGGTGTTAATCAGCTTTATGCAGAAGTAGGCGCTAATCCGCGTGATGTGCAAAGCAATACAGAAGAGAACCGGGGTTTTACCCCGGAAAAGGCATGGGAAATGCTGGCAGAAAGTGGATACACCCAATAATTGCAATAGTAAAATTCAGGTATAGCTGAGCGTTGAGGCAAATGTGATGTGGATCTGCAAATATAGATCTGCACAACACTTGCAAGAATCAGCACAACAAGCCGCTTTGCTCTACATTTTTGCTACAACTGGAACAGATAAGCGCACTTGTGCAGGAGAAACCGAGTTATGCACAGATACCTACTCCTTGTTTTTTTTACCCTGCTCAGCTTGGTGCTTGCACCCAGCTTTGCGGCGGCCGCTTACTACAAGGTCATCCGCGATGAAACGCCGCTGCGGGAGGCAGCCAATGCCTCATCCCGGGTAGTGAGTACTGCTGGCAAGGGCTGGCTGCTCCACAGCGCCGAGAAACCTGAAAAGGAAGCAGAAGCAGAATGGCTGGAAATCTATGAGATCAATAACCAGGACGGCTTCTGGTATGTCTACAGGATCTACGGAGACGATGTCTTTGTTCATAAGGATGATGTGCAGCTTTTGCCCATTGATGAACGACACGAATCGCCGCCGGAATACATTCCCGAAGACAGTACGGATACTGCGGCAGAGAATGCGGCAAATGATTTGGCAGATACTGCTGCGGCAAATAAGCCTGTTGGTGCAGCCCAAGTGGCTTCCCCGGCCACCTCCCCTGGCGCCGGGCTGTCTGAAAGTCTGATGCGGTTGACAGTTAATGCGGATGCGGTCAATCTCCGGCCTGGCCCCTTTGCCGACAACATTGCCCTGGATGCGGCCACTGTGGCGGATGTTTTTATTGCCGAAGCCTGGCCCATTACCAACAGCGCCGATCAATCCCTCTGGTTTCGGCTGCTGTATCGCGTAGAGCCATCTGGCGCGTTAAAAAATATGCACATCAAGCAGTCCCTCTTTGTCAGCGCCCGCTTTGCCGAACTGTCGCCCTTGCAGGCAAATGACCGGGCCTTGCTTGAGGAAAAGAGTCTCAGCCCAGGTTTCACCGCCGACTACACCGATATGATGCTGGCTGGGCAAAAAAAGGCTGCAGCCGCTGGGCTGGCCTCATCCTGTGGTGAGTTGCGGGGCTGGGTCAATATTCATGCAGCCCCGGATACCAGTTCTGCCATCATCATTGAGGAGGCAAGTGGAGATATACCCTGCTGCCTGGTAGACATTCGCACAGACCGCGCAGGAACAAGCTGGTACCAGCTCGTCTTTGCTGGTGATGGTTGGTACTCATCCGGCACGGGCGGCTGGGCGCGGGCAGAGCAGATACGCATCCGGCCCTTGAATACGGATGATGCCTTCACCTTCAGCTGGTTTGCCTCCAACTTTATCGGCCGCTCGCTGAGCGATATAGTCAAACGCTGGGGCGCAGGCGCTATCAGCCGCAAATACGATGGTAAGGATGGCCCTCAATATGAATCCTGCCTGATCCACAGCATAGCGCATCTGCCCAAGCTGCAGGTAGACATGACTGAAAACTGCTCTGACCCGGCCTCATGGATTGGCAGTTTTACCCTGTCGCGTACAGGGGCGGCGGTGCATAGCATTGTGGTGGGCCAGAGCAACAAGGAACAAGTCAGAACCATACTGGGCAAGCCCCGCTCGCAGGAGGAGCAGGAGGGGAACGAAGTTTGGCGCTTCTACCCGGAAACCGAATACTTTCATCAGGTCCGCATTGCTTTTAATGCCCAGGGTCTGGTGAGCAAAATTATTGTAGAGAGGTGGCCAGCAGGTTGAAGCATCAGGAGCCTTGACCGTGACAGCTGCGGCAACAACGGCAATGGCGGCAGCAATGGCGACTGCAGTCACGGCTACGGTTTTTATTCCAACTCCAGCTCCAAACCCAAATCTAAATCCAAACAAAAGGGATTGACCATGACAACCATGTTTCGCAGCCCCAGAAAAGCCACCTTTGCCGCCCGCGCCTTCCTGACCTGCGGCGGCATATGCCTGCTCTGTCTGTCCATCCTTACCCTGCCTGCCATGGCAAGCAGCCCGGCAACGCAGCAGACAACACAGCGCTACAACTGGCAGGGATATATCAAGGAGAGCATTGCCGTCTCTGCCTGGTGGGAAATACAGGATGGCATTGTGGCCGGCGCTCTGAGCTACAACAAATACAGTACAAACGGGGAGCAAAACGCTATCCGCCTGTTTGGCGAAATGCTGGCAGAGGGGCATGTATATATCAGGGAGATGCTCCCGGACGGACAAATTTCCGGCATGATAGAGGGCCGTTTGTCGCCAGAGGGCTTTACTGGCACCTGGACAGCTCCAGACCGCATTACGGCAGATAAAAACGGCAGCTTTAGCGCCAAAGAGGGCAAGACCTATCCCATCAGCCTGACCCCCTCTGCTACGGTGCATGAACCCCTGCGCTGGCAGGCCGACTCTGCAGATATTGCCGCTATTCCCGGCAAATATGTCTACACTTACGGCCCTTATCAGGCCAGCGGCCAGGTGGCAGTCAGCAGAACTGCAGACGGCGCGCTTAATTACAGCATAGATGCATCCACCAGCGCGCCTGCCTTCAACATGGCAAAGGCCAGCTCAAAAGAACGGATGCAGGGGCTGCCACCCGCGAAAACGGTTCTGGAAAACAACCGTATTCTCCATGAAGACGGCGAGGATTGCGCCTTTGAGCTGCTGTTTTTTCACGATTTTCTGGTGATTCGCATGATGGATCAGCGCTTCTGCCTCTGTAACTTTGGCATGGGCGCTACCGTGGCAGGCATCTATCTGAAACAGCCAGAGTAATGCCAGGTTTTTACAAACAATTTTTAAAGGAACCCACCCATGCGCAAAAAACTGCCCCTTGTTTTCTTCAGCCTGCTGGCCCTTGTTCTTGCGCCCAGCTTTGCGGCGGCCGCTTACTACAAGGTCATCCGCGATACAACGCCGCTGCGGGAGGCAGCCAATGCCTCATCCCGGGTAGTGGATACAGCGGCTAAGGGCTGGCTGCTCCACAGCGCCGAGAAGCCTGAAAAGGAAGCAGAATGGCTGGAAATCTATGAAATCAATAACAGGGACGGCTTCTGGTATGTCTACAGGGCATACGATCCGCCCGTGGAGCAGGTCTTTGTTCATAAGGATGCGGTACAGCTTTTGCCCATTGATGAACAACACGAATCGCCGCCAGAATACGTTCCCGAAGACAGTACAGATACTGTGGCAACTGCGGCAAACAATGCTGCGGGTCAGCAGGCCCAGCAAGCCCAACAAGCCAAGGCGGGCAACTCCCGTTTCGGTTTTGATTCCATGCTGATTGGCGGCTTTATCAGCGGCGTGTGGGTGAGCGCCGAGGATTTGCAAAATAAGCCCGCCTACCATAGCCAGCGCATTTGGGGCGGGCATCCCTGCAAACTGTACTCGTTCAGAGGCCTGGCAGGTACCGGCATTATAGGCGCTCTGCACAATGAGCATCCAGAGGAAGCCGCCGCAAGAGGCCTGCACCCGGATGACGACACCTTTGATGTGCATCTGGAAAACGGGGAAATTCTGGCGGATGGTTCTGTGCAACTGGCCATTGATTGCGCCTGGAACGCGGCCCCCCGGCAGGCCACGCTGTTAGCCACGAATAATGCCACCTACCAGAGCATTGTGGAAAAATTTCTGGCCAAAAATGGTCTGCCCCAGGCCAAGGCCAATATCATGCAACTGATACGGGTGGATTTGGAAGGCGATGGCGTGGATGAAATACTGATTGTTGCCCAGAACTTGCTGAGCGGCCAGGCCGGGCGGGCGCGCTGGCAGCCAGACACCCATCTGGCCGCTGGCACGGGCCTGCCCGGTAGCTCGAAAAAGGGTGATTATTCGCTGCTGCTGTTGCGCAAAATTGTCAACGGCCAGGTGCAGGATATACCTCTTGCCAGTTTTATTGCCTTACAAGACGGCAGCGCGGATGGCCCGAACTGGCTGCCGCCAATCTTCCATAAAATCTATCAGTTTGCCGATTTGAACGGTGATGGCGTGCTGGAAATTATCACCGGCCAGGATTACTACGAGGGCAGATCCTACCAGGTCTATGAAGTAAAGGGCGGCAACGCGACCCTGGTGCTGGAAAACGGTTTTGGCGGCTAAGGCCAGGGCCGCATTGTTCTATTGAAGCATCAGGTAAGTGTCTGGCACAGGAAAATACCTGCAGGTCGTACGTTTAGGTACGTCCTGTGTTTCTTTGTGCGATTGAGCGGTGGCCAGACAGATGAAAGCAGAAGGTTGGCTGTGGTGGCCAGTTGACTGTTGGCTGTCCGGATTGTCGCCAGGAGATCAAGGCTTGATGCACAGCGCAAACTAAAAAAGACTTTTTTCAAGGACGACTATTCCACCTTGGGCAGGTGCCAGTTTCTGTAGTAAGCCACCAGGCGGAAGACAACGCCAAGAGTAAAAAGGGTCATGATCCAGCCAATATGGGTGAGGCCAGCCATGTCCATAAAATAGTAGATCAGGCCTGTGCCCATGCTGATGGTGCCGTAGAGCCCGGTTCTGAAAAACCAGGGCACCTCGTTTAAGAGCACATCCCGCAGGATACCGCCGCCCACGCCGTTGCAAAAGGCCAGGAGCACCACGCCGTAGACATTGTAGTCAAACTGCAGGGCAACCATGGAGCCGACAATGGAAAAGCTGATCACATCCACCGCGTCGGTCATGATGAAGAGGAAGGTGCTTTCCAGTTTCTCCCTCTTGGTATGCAGTTTAAGCAAAATGGCCAGCACCAGCATGACGATGACAATGGAAACCGGTATGTAGTGGGTGAAGGAATAGACCGGCCTGCCCACCAGCATGTCGCGCAGGATGCCGCCGCCCAGGGCGGTGAGAAAGGCGGCCACAAAAATACCCAGCCAGTCGCAGCCTTTTTTTACCCCAAAAAGAAAGCCGCTCAGCGCTGCTGATGCGATACCGATGTATTCAGTGAAGAGTAAGGCGTTCATCCTTTTGCTGGCTCCGAAGTGGCATGATGCGTGTTGCATGCTGCCCATGCTGCTTGCACGAAAAATGAAGCCAGATTGTAGGCAAAATCAGGCCGCTTGCCCAGGCAAATGTGCAGGGCAGGGTGAGGGCAGCTGAAATCTATGTGGTTCTGAGGGGATAGCGGGCGAGGGCGCGCAGCGGCTTTTTGTCTTCTTCCACAAAAAGGGCCAGGCTGTCAAAGGGGAGGCGCTCAAGAAGAGGCGCTGGAAAGCGCTTTGCGAGTTCAGCGGCAAGTACCTCCTGCTCCGTTTGATCCTGCACCCGGCCGGTCAGGGTGAGGTGAAAACGGTACTCATCCAGTACATAGGGATAACCCCAGGCCTGCAGCATGGCTTCCTGGTTGGCGCTCAGCCCCGCAGCCCTTCGTTTCTGCAGTTCTGCGGCATCCGGTTCCTGGCGCAGATCATCAAAGGCCTGCACAATGTTTGCGGCCATGGCCATAAGTTCAGGCGGTTCTTCAAGGCGTAGGCAGAAGAACCGGCTCATCAGCTCTATCCTGAGTGGCGGCAGGATGAATGCCGATTCGCTAGCTGCAAAGGTTTCCATTCGTTTTTCGAGCATAACAGCGTTGCAGCCAGGCTTGAGCCGGAAGGGCGGTTTGAGGGTGGCATGGAAACCGTAATGCCGGGG